>JACCVG010000160.1 GCA_013698335.1 Thermoleophilaceae bacterium | reverse complement strand
GCCTCGAGCTGCTCGACCTGCGTGAGCGGCTCGATCGCGAGCTCTCGCCGATGGGGTTGCGCGCGGCGAGCGCCGGGACGCATCCGTTGACGGTCTGGCAGGAGACGGTCGTCTCGGGCGGGGTTCGCCAGCAGGCCGTCTACGGCTCGATGCGCGAGCTCGCGCGTCGCGAGCCGACCTTCGGCCTGCACGTCCACGTCGGCGTGTCCGATCCCGAGGACGCGATCCGGTTGACGACCCGGATGCGCGTCCACGTGCCGCTGCTGCTCGCCCTGTCGGGGAACTCGCCGTTCTGGCAGGGCCGCGATACGGGACTCGCCTCGGCGCGGACACCGCTCTTCCAGGCGTTCCCGCGGGTCGGCATCCCGCGCGCGTTCCACGACTACACCGATTGGGTCGAGACCGTCGAGCTGCTGGTCCGCTGCAACGCCTTCCCCGAACCGACCTACCTCTGGTGGGACGTGCGTCCCCAGCCGAAGCTCGGGACGGTCGAGCTGCGGATCATGGACGCGCAGAGCACGGTCGCTGACACGGCGGCGCTGGTGGCGCTGGTCCGCTCGGTCGCGCGATTGGAGATCGAGGACGGATTCGCTACCGCACAGCTGATCGGCGCGCCGGAGGTGCTCGCCGAGAACCGGTTCCTCGCGGCTCGCGATGGTGTTCGCGCCGAGTTGATCGATCCCGCACGCGGCGGGCGGGTCCCGGTTGCGACCCTCGTCGACGAGCTGATTGAAGCCTGCGAGCCGCACGCGGTCGAGCTCGGCTGCTCGCGGGAACTGACGGGTGTCCGCCGGCTGGTCACGTCTTCGGGCGCGGATCGCCAGTTGGAGGCCGCGCGCGGCACGGGGCGGTTGCCTGGGCTGATCGAGTCGCTAGCCGATTCGTTCTGCGCGCGTTAGGAGCCCGATCCAGGGCTCGCGCGGCAGCGCGGGCGGGTCGCTACGCTCGGAGGGAACGATCGGACGACGTTATTACGATTGGCGATCGAGTCGGGGAGATGGGGACGATCAACCGTCACTCCCTCTAGAATCCTCCGCCGCAGGACGAGAGCATTTCGGTCGTACTTCGATCAATGGGGCACACGAACTCGAGCAACCTCGGTATCGGGCCCGCGCGATTCGGCGCGGGTGCGCTGGCGTGCCTGACGTTAGCGGTCGCGGCGCTGCTCCTCGTCCCCGGCCCGGCGATGGCGGCCAAGCGCGAGAACGTCGTCTTCATCTACCTCGACGACGTCTCCGCTCCACAGTTCCAGTACATGAGCGAGGTCCGCAAGCTCGCCCGCGAGGGAACGACCTTCGAGCAGTCGATCGTCACCGACCCGCTCTGCTGCCCGGCCCGCGCGAGCATGCTCACCGGTCTGTTCGCCCACAACCACACCGTCGTTGGCAAGCCGCGCGAGTACAACGTCCTGCGCAAGCGCTACCCCGAGACGCTGCCGGTCTGGATGCAGGACGCCAAGTATCGGACCGGGTTCGTCGGCAAGTACGTCAACGGCTACGGCACGCGCGGCAATCCGGAGTCGGACGTGCCGAAGGGTTGGGACGAGTTCCTGGCCTTCACCAAGCACGGCGAGTACAAGTACACGCGCGGCAAGTTCGCCCGCGGCAACAGCAAGGACGGCGCCCGCATCGCGAACTTCCCCGCCAAGAAGAATTTTCATGTCGAGCAGGTCCTGCGCGAGTCGGCAACCGATTTCATCCGCAGCTCGGTCAAGGACAAGAAGCGGTTCTTTCTCTGGTACTCGAGCCCGCTCCCGCACGCCGAGGCCGAGGGCGGCCCGCCGATACCCGAGCGTCAGGACATCGGCCGCAACGCCGGCGAGCGTGCACCGCGGACGCCCGCCTTCAACGAGCTCGACATGAGCGACAAGGCGCCCGGCGCGCTGCGCGCCCCGCTCGACGAGCTGGACATCCAGTTCATCGACAACAACTGGCGTGGCACGCTCGACGGCCTGAGGACCGCCAACCGCTCGATCGGCAAGCTGCGCAAGACGCTGCAGAAGGAGGGGGTCGCCGACGAGACGACGATCATCTTTACTGCTGATAACGGCTTCCATTTCGGCGAGCACCGCCTCGCGCGCGGTAAGAACACGCCCTACGAGGAGTCGATCCTCGTCCCGACCTGGGTCGTCGGCTCCGAGTTCCCGGCCGGCAATGTGGTCAAGGACCCGGTCTCCAACCTCGACATCCCGGCGACGATCCTCGCTGCGGGCAAGGCCGACGCGCCCTGGCAGATCGAGGGCTTCCCGCTTCAGGACCAGACCGCGGGGACCGATCCCAACCGGCGGATACCGCTCGAGCGCCTCTACGCCTGCGACATCGTTCCCGACCAGTGCTTCAAGGGCGTTCGAACGGCGCGTTACGCCTACTGGGAGCGGTTCGCGACCGGCGGGGCTGAGCTGTACGACCTCAGCGATGATCCGTACCAGACCGAGAACCGGCTTGGCGATCCGCTCTACGCGAACGTCGAGGCACAGCTCCGTCAGGAGCTCCTGGGGCTGAAAAACTGTGACGGCGAGTCGTGCTTCGGCGTGGGGCTCGGCGAGTTGCCCGCACCGGTCGGCGAGTAGTCGGCGGCGTCCCGCCCACGCCCGGCGTCAGCCGGCGGGAGCGGCTCGAAGCGGTAGTCGGTGAGGTCGTAGCGCGCGCTGCGCCAGGCGGCTTCGATCGTCGTCGAGGGACGGAACGGCACGTCCCCGTTGGCGTCGAAGTAGTAGCTGTTGGCGCTTCCGCAGCTCCCTCGAAAGAAGATCTGGCGGCCGCGGCGGCTCAGCATCTGCTCGAAGAACCGCTTGTTGGCCTCGCTGGTCACCTCGACGCGGGTCGCCCCCTGCCGGCGCGCATGGCCGAGGCAGCGAACGATGTGGCGCATCTGGTTCTCGATCAGCGTGAAATAGGAGGCGCCGTTGTACCCGTAGGGGCCGAGGATCGTGAAGAAGTTCGGAAACCCCGGCACGCTGATGCCCTCGTAGGCCTGGAAGCGATTGTCGGTCCAGAACCGGTCGAGATCGGCGCCGCCGGCGCCCGTGACCGGGAACGGCGGCATGTTGCCCGACTCGAACACCTTGAAGCCGGTCGCGAGCACGAGCACGTCGACCGGGTGCTCGACGCCGTCGCTCGTCTGCACGCCGTCGGCCGTGATGCGGGCGATCGAGGTCGTCTCGAGTGCCACGTTGTCGCGGTTGAAGGCCGGCAGGAACTCGTTCGAGAAGCTCGGTCGCTTGCAGCCCAGGCTGTAGCGGGGAGTCAGCTTGTCGCGCACCTCGGGGTCGGTGACGACCTGGAGGTGGCGCAGCCCGAGCCGCTCGCTCTGGGCGGCGACCGGCACGACGCTCGCGTAGTGGGCGGCGACCGGGAACGTCAGCTCCACGTAGGTCTGGCTCAGCGCCCGGAACAGCCAGCGCGCGCCGGGGATCCATCGCAGGGCGGCACGGAACGGCCGCGGCAGCGGAGCATCGGGCTTTGGCAGGCACCAGATCGGCGTGCGCTGGAAGACGGTCAGGTGGGCGACCTCGGGCGCGATCGACGGGATCAGCTGGACCGCCGAGGCGCCCGTTCCGATCACCGCGACGCGCTTCCCGCGCAGGTCGACGTCGTGATCCCAGCGGGC
>JACCVG010000143.1 GCA_013698335.1 Thermoleophilaceae bacterium | reverse complement strand
CGTATGGACGATCAGCGAAGGCAAGATCACCCACGTCGCGTGGTACCGAAGCCGGGCTGAAGCCCTCGAAGCCGTGGGCCTGTCGGAGTAGCGCGGACTTGTCGCGGGGCTCAGGCCGAGCCCGCGTGACGCTGGAGGGACGATGCGACTTCGGGTCACGATCGCGCTACCAGTTTTAACCGTACACAAGACTTCTGCGATAGGCCCCACGGCTAAGCGGAATTCCGCAGAGCTGCGGGAAGAGGCTCTTGCTGGAAGCCGTTGGAGACCGCTAGAGACTGGTGCCTACTGGCGCATTTATGGCGCATGGGGGGGGTTCAAGGATTTGAGCCCAACCTGTCCGTCTATATGGGTGGTAGTCGCAGATTTACGGGCTGGGGAAGCCGATCCACATCCCGGCGTGAGTGAGCGCGCTACTCCGACAGGCCCACGGCTTCGAGGGCTTCGGCTTCGCTCGCATATGCGGAAGACGTGCCGAGGAGACCGAGACAACCTTCGACTCCATTTCGCATCTAAAGGCTCGTACCCGATAAATCTAAGTTGGTAGGCTCCTCGGCGTTCTAGACAAACGTAGGCATTAGTGAACGGATGGCTCATGAGTAGGTCCTTCTTGATTGCGCTCGTTTCCGTCGTCGCGCTCGGTACTGGCGTCACGTCGGCGACCGCTGTGGACGCGCCCCCGCCGACGACTACCATCCCCCCGCCCGACGCCGACGGTGACGGGATCTCCGACGCAGGCGATAACTGCCCGGACGAGCCCAACCCCGACCAGGTCGACAAGGACGAGGACGGAGTCGGCGATGCGTGCGATAACTGCCCGAAGAGGTTCAACCCCGACCAGGTCGACACCGACGAGGACGGAGTCGGCGATGCGTGCGAGGCTCCCGCTCCCGCTCCCGCTCCCGCTCCCGACGCCGACGGCGACGGGATCCCCGACGCAAGCGATAACTGCCCGAACGTGCCCAACTTCGACCAAGCCGACGGCGATAACGACGGCATTGGCAACGCCTGCGAAGGCGCCACTCCGCCACCGCCGGCCGACTCACCCCCGGATGCCGACAACGACGGTATTCCCAACTCCTCTGACAACTGCCGCAACGTTGCCAACCCAAACCAATCCGACGGCGACAACGATGGTGTTGGTAACGCCTGCGAGGCCCCCGGTCCCGCTCCTGAGCCCGATCCCAACAGCACATTCGTCAGCGGGCCGGGCACGACAGAGGGCGTGTTGGTCAGGCTTCCCGGCACAAACAACTTCCGGCCACTCCGACAGGGGGAGGAGCTGCCACTGGGTGCGTTCATCGATGTCAGTGGGCGCGGGCAGCAGGTCGAGGTGATAACCGCCGCGTGTGACGGAACGGCTAAGAGCGGCACGTTCTCCGGCGGCGTTTTCAAGCTCGACCAGGACGAGGATTGCCTCACCGAGGCCCAGGTGATCGACCCGGGCAGCCCGACGCTTGCAAAGAACGGCAGTCCGACGGTTGCACAGAACAAGAAGTCGCGAGGCGGAAAGTTGTTTGCCAACACGGGCGGCGGCCATCGCACCACCGGCCGCAGCGGATCCGCGACGGTCCGGGGTACGAGCTGGCTGACCCGCAACCTGGTCGACGGCCGGACGCGCTTCACGATCTTTGACGGTGTCCTACGAATCCGCGACTACGCCCGGCACAAGACCCTCACCCTGCGCCCCAAGCCCTCCGGCGCTCCGGGGATTTACACGACAACGGCCGGCCGGCCGGTTCGCCGCTTGCCACCGCGCCGGGATCCGAAGGCTCCCGCAGCCAAAGACGGCTAGACCGGCAGGTGGGCGGCGCGAGACCGTTTTCGCGCGGCCGCGCCTCGGGGCGGCTGTTCTGCGCCGTCGGCGTCGGGGTCGTCGCGATCGTCTTGGGACTCAACGCGTTCGGCGCGCTTGACTCGCTCGAACTGTCGAGCGTCGACGCGCGCTTCTCCCTGCGCGGGGCCAAGTCGCCGCCGAACGGGATAGTCCTGGTTGGAATCGACGGCGAAAGCATTGCGCGGATCGGCAGCTTCCCCTTCCCGCGTGGACGGCACGCGGACGCGATCAGGAGCATCGCCGAAGGTGGAGCGCGCACGATCGCCTACGACGTCCAATTCACGGAAGCCAGTGTGCCGCGCGAGGACCGCGCTCTGGCCGATGCCGTCAAGAGTGCGACCGGTGTGGTCCTGGCCACCGAAGAGGTCGATGAAAATGGGGAGTCACCGGTTTTCGGAGGCGAGGACGTCGTCGCCGCGCTCGGGGCAAAGTCCGGCATGACATCTGTATTTCCGCCCGATCCGGGTGGCATCTACCGGCGGATGGAGTACGAGGGTCAGGGCCTCAAGAGCTTCGATCTGGTCGCGGCGGAGCAGGCCACGGGCGAGCGCGTCCCCCACCCCGCGGGAGACAACTCCTGGATTGATTACCAGGGACCTCCCATGACGTTCGCGATAGTGCCCTTCTGGCGCGTCGTCAGCGGGCAAGTTGACCCGAACGTCTTTAAGGACAAGATCGTGGTGGTGGGCGCGACTTCACCATCACTCGGTGACGTCCGCGGGACCTCGTTCAGCGGCGGCCGCGAGTTGATGTCGGGCGCCGAGATCCATGCCAACGCGATCGTCACGGCACTGGCAGGGTTCCCCTTGGGCGCCCCGCCCGGGTGGCTGAACGTCGGTCTGATAGTCGTCATGGGGTTGGTGGCGCCGCTGGGGAGCCTGGCGCTCTCGCCCCGCCGTGCTTTGGCGCTCGCTTTGCTGGCGGGCCTCGCCTTCATCGTGGCCACACAGATCGCCTTCAACGCCGGATTGATAACGGCGTTCGTCTACCCGCTGCTCGCGTTCCTGTTGGCCGGCTTCGGCGCGCTGATCGTCCATTACGTCGGCGTCTCGATCGAGCGACTGCGCACGCGCGACCTGTTTGGCCGGTTCGTGCCGGACTCCGTGGTGAACGAGGTACTGACCGAGGCCGGTGCCGGGCTGCGGCTCGGTGGGGTGCGACGAGAGGCGACGATCCTCTTCAGCGACTTGCGCGGCTTCTCGAGTGTGGCCGAAAAGCTTGAGCCCGAGCAGGTGATCGAGGTCGTGAACCGCTACCTCGGCGAGATGAGCAGCGCGATCCTCGACAACGGGGGCACGCTGATCGCCTACGCGGGTGACGGCATCTTCGCTGCGTTTGGCGTCCCGCTCGATCAGCCCGACCACGCCGACCGGGCGGTGGCGACCGCCCGCGAGCTGGTCGGACCTCGACTGGATGCCTTCAACGAGTGGGTCGTCGAAAGTGGCCTTGGGGAGGGTTTCCGGATGGGCGTCGGCTTGAACACAGGCCAGGTGATGGCGGGCAACGTCGGGTCTGAACGTCGTGTGGAATACACTGCCATCGGCGACACGACGAACACCGCTTCGCGGATCGAGGGGATGACGAAGGGCAGTGGCCGACAGCTCTTCATCGCGGGCTCGACGCGCGCGGCGATGCGCGACCGTTCGGCCGCCGAGCAGCTCGTTTACGTCGACGAGTTCGAGGTACGTGGCCGCGAGCAGGGGGTCCAGATCTGGTCGCTAGCCGAAGACGGTCCTCAGGTGAGTTGATCGCGGCTGCTCAGGGCGGCGACCTCGCGGTCCAACCGAGACACCGTCTCGAAGGCTCCGATCAGCATGTTGGCCAGTACGGCGCTCTTGGTCTCGGCATCGATCTCACCCAGCCGGTCGAGGCCCTCCGGGGAAAGGACACGACACTCGCCGGCCTTGTCCGCTCGAACCGTCGCCGTGCGTGGTGCCGGGCTGACTGCGGCGACCTCACCGAACGAGGTCCCCGCCGACAGTGTGGCCGCCCGCCGCTTGCGCCCATCGGGCAGGGCGATGATCACGCTTGCATCGCCCCCCAGGAGTAGGTAGACGCCATCAGCGACGTCACCTTGGGTGACGAGGTGTTCGCCCGGTTGAAAACGGCGACTGGTCAGAACCTGTTCGAGACGGCGCAACGCTTCGGGCTCGAGCCCGGCACAGATCGGGTGATCGGCTAAGGCGATCGTGCCCGAAGCCTGTTCGGGCCCCGTTCGGGTCTGTAACAGTTGCCCCTCGGCCCACTCGATCGCCGCGTCGAGGTCGGAGAACTCCGCTGGACGCCTGGAGGCGGCCTGTCCGTCACCAACCTGGGATCGATCCGAGGGATCGATCACCACGAGCTGTGCGCCGCGGTAGCGAAGGGCATCCACGAGTCCCGCCAGCAACTGGGCGGCGGGAGCGCTGACGAGCGAGACCCGGGTCAGGTCGAGCAGGACCAACTCGGTTGGCTCGCTGCGTTCGACAACGGCTCGCACGACCGCTTCTCCCGATGGAAATAGGAGATCGCCGCTCAATTCGAAGACAACCGCCGCGTTCCCCACACTGAGGAGCATGGCTTGCTGGTGCTCGCTACGGCGGCGCTTTGACCGGACCGTTTCGAGTGTGTAGCTCGCGCGAATCGCGGATCGAGATGAGCGCGCCACGCGCAGGAAGTGGAGTTCGAGGTCCTCCGACAGCGCCTTGCAGACCTCGATCCCGCGAACGCTATTGCCCTGAGCGTCGAGCGGGGGCGAGAAGACGGCGATTCCGAGCTGACCCGGGAGCACGGACATGATTCCGCCGCCTACCCCGCTCTTCGCGGGCAGCCCAACGCGGTCGGCCCATTCACCGGCGAAGTCGTACATGCCGCAGGTGGTCATCACGCTCAGAACCTTCTGGACCAGCTCGGCGGCGACGGCCCGCTCTCCGGTCAAGGGGTTCGAGCCCCCGTTGGCGAGGGTCGCCGCCATCAGCGCGAGATCGCGGCAATCGACGGAGACCGAGCACTGCCGAAAGTAGAGGTCAAGCGTCGCTTCGGGGTGGCTTGTCAGCACGTCGAAGCTCCGCAGCATGTGCCCGATCGCGCGGTTTCGATGACCGCTGTCCAGCTCCGAGGTGTAGATCGGCAGGTCGAGGTCCAGTTTGCGCCCGGCGTAGGCCGAGTACACGGCGAGCAGTCGTTCAAGTCGAGCGTCGGGCGTGGCCCCGGCGATCAGCGAAGATGCGGCGATCGCCCCAGCGTTGATCATCGGATTGAGCGGCGTTCCCGTGTCCGGGGCGAGGCTGATCTCGTTGAACGCGTCACCGCTGGGTTCGACCCCGATCCTTTTCGCCACAGCCTCCTGTCCATGATCGCCCAGGGCGATTCCGTAGGTCAGCGGTTTGGAGATCGACTGGATCGAAAACCGCTGGCGCGTGTCCCCGACCTCGTAGACATGACCGTCAGCGGTCGCGATGCAGATACCGAACCAGCTTGGGTCGGCCTTCGCCAGCTCCGGGATATAGCTCGCGACCTCCCCGCCGCGCAGGTCTGCAACGCGCTCATGGAGCGCACCGAGGTAAGCATCAACCGGTGAGGTACTGGTCAGGGGGCCCCGTTCAGTTCGCGGAAAGCGAGGTCGGAATCTACCCATCGAGCCAGAGTAACCGCCGATCGCCGGCCCGGTATCGGCGCGGCTTCCCCGGTACCGTGGCGCGCGTGTCAGCCACCTCGATTTTCGCGGCGCTGGTGGTCAGCCACCTGGTCGGCGACTTCATCGTCCAGACAGACGGTCAGGCAAAGCTCAAGCGCGGCGGGTTGACCTCCCGCGGGCCCCACGCGACTGCGCTGTTCTCCCACCTCGGAAGCTACGGCCTGTCCTTCGTCCCGGCGCTCTTGTGGCTTGCCTCCTGGCTCGACCCGCTCGCCCTGGTCGGGATCGCCGCCGGGGTGCTGATCCCGCACCTGGTTCAAGACGACGGCGGGCTGCTTGGTTGGTGGATGCGCGCCGTCAAGGGCGCAAGCGAGGATGACCACGATCTCTGGGTATTCGTCGACCAGAGCTTCCACATCCTCGCCCTTTACGCGCTCGCCCTGGTCGTAGCTGGCTGACCCGCCAGGTTGGCCGAGGCGCGCGATCTGATGGACGCCTATCTAGCCCGCGACGAGGGCTAACTGTCCCAAGAGCTTGTCCCACGGCGCTAGAACCAGCCTAATTTGCAGGCATTTATGCAGAATACACCATGCTCCTTCAACCAGTCGTAGAGGTTTTCGGCGTTTCGGGTTCAACCCGAAGCGAGGCTCCGGTTGGCAAGCCTCGGACTTCCGAGCGAACACGCTGCGCTCACGGGCGGACGCCGCGCGAAGTGCGGGTCGACCGATCGCGTGCAGGCTCACCACGTCAAGCCGCTGTATCAAGGAGGCTCAGACGCGGACGGCGGCGTCGCACTCTGTCACTGCTGCCATCGACTCGCCCATCGGTAGGCGCGATACTGCGCGGACGATGTCTCAAGAGAACGTCGAGCGAATCCGAGCCGTCTATGACCGTTGGAACCGTGAGGATCTGATGGGTTTGCTTGGGCTCTTCGCACCTACCATCGCGTTTCGCACGTCCGGCGTATTTCCGAGCCACGACCCCGTCTATCGCGGCCACGACGGCTTCCGGAAGTTCTGGGAGACCTTTCACGAGGCCTGGGAGCGCATCGACATGGAGGTCAAACATTTCGACGATCTCGGTGACGAGCGCGTTCTCACCCGCGTGACTTTCGATGGCGTCGGGCGGGGAAGCGGCGTTCCGGTTCGGCGCAAGTTCGCCTTCCTGTACGCCCTTGAGGCGGGCGTCGTCGTCGAGATACACGCCTACGCGAACCAAGCCGAGGCCCTCGAAGCCCTCGGGCTGCCGGAGTAGGTGATGTCTCAGGAGAACGTGGACCTCGCCTACCGTTTCTACGACGCCGTCAATCGCCGCGACCTGGATGCATGGTTGAGCGTGACCGACGAACACGCCGAGCTGGTCTCGATCTTGGACTCGGTCGAGGGCGGCCATCACGGCCACGAGGGCTTCCGCCGCTGGTGGGAGAACGTGTTCGACAACTTCCCCGACTACAAGATCGAAGTCGGGGAAGTCCGCGATCTGGAAAGTTCGACAGTGGCTGCAATACGGCTTCGCGGCCACGGCTCTATCAGCGACGCGCCGATCGACCAACCCTTGTCGCAAATGATTCAGTGGCGCCACAACAAGGCCGTCCGGGTGGAATCGTTTCGCACGGAGGCCGAGGCCCTCGAAGCCATGGGCCTGTCGAAGTAGCTCGCCAGAGCCAGGCCTGGGCCCGCCGTCCGTATTCTCCCCGCCATGCTTAGGATCGGACTGATCGGAGCAGGGAACATGGGTGCGGCAATCGCGCGCGGCCTCGGGCAGCCCGCCCTGGTGTCCGATGCCGACACCGAGCGCGCCACGGCGCTCGCCACGGCGATCGGCGGTGAGGTAGCGACGACCGAGCGAACGGCCGAGGAGAGCGACGTACTGATCCTGGCTCACAAGCCGACGCAGCTCGCCGAGGTCGCAGCGCTTGCCGCGCCCGCGGCGAGCGCGGTGGTCTCGCTGCTCGGCGGCACGACAACGACCGAGGTCGAGGCGGCCTATCCCGATCGTCCGATCTACCGATTCATGCCGAACATCCCGGTCGAGATCGGGGCCGGGGTGCTTTGCTACGCGGCCGGGTCCCGTGCCGCCGATGGACCCGAGGCCGAGATCCTCGAGTTGTTCGGAGCCGCAGGGATCGTGATCGCGCTCTCCGAACCCCTGCTCGAGCCGGCGACCGCGTTGATGGGCTGCGGGCCGGCGTTCTTCGCGCTCGTCGTCGAGGCGCTCGTCGACGCCGGCGTCCGCCACGGTCTCGGTCCTGAGGAGGCCGGTCGGATGGCCGTCGAGACGATGGCCGGGACCGCGGCCGTCCTGCGTTCGACCAGCGATGACACACGAGAGCTTCGCCGACGGGTGACCTCGCCCGGAGGCTCGACCGCCCGCGGCTTGGAGGCGCTCGAGCGCGGTGGGCTGCGGGCGGCCTTCGACGACGCCGTCAGTGCGGTAGCGGGGCCCGCGCGATGATCACGCGCGAACTGGCGGCCGAGTTTGTGGCGAACCTGATCGTCCTGTTCATCGTGTTGATCTTCATCCGCATCCTGATCTCGTTCCTGCCGCGAATCCCCTACATCCCGGCGTTGCGCGCCTTCCTCGATTTCGTCGAGAGCGTGACGAGCCCCTACCTCGGCCTCTTCAGGCGCGTCCTGCCCTCGGTCCGCCTCGGCCCGGCCGCGCTCGACCTGACGCCGATGGTGGCGACGCTCGTGCTCGTCTTCGTCGGGCTTTACCTGCTCGTCCCCTTGATACGCGGTTGAACCTCGCGGGCGCCTGGGGTCGCGCGTTGCTGGTCGCCGTGGTCGCGGTTGCGGCCGATCAGGTGGTCAAGGCGCTCGTGCTCGCGTCGCTCAGGACGGGCGAGAGCATCAATGTCTTCTACGGCATCGACATCACGCTCGTCCGCAATGATGGGGTTGCTTTCGGCGCGCTCGGCGGCGGCGGGCCGCTGATTCTCGTGCTGGTTCTCGCCTCGGTGACCCTGCTGCTCGCCTACTTCGCCCGACACGCTCGTGACCGGCTGCTCTGGCTGCCGGTCGGGGCGATCCTCGGTGGCGCGGTCGGGAATCTGATCGATCGGCTGCGGATCGGCAAGGTGATCGACTTCATCGATCCGATCGCTTGGCCCGCCTTCAACCTTGCCGACGTGTTCATCGTGGTCGGCGTCGCCGGCTTCGTCCTGCTGATCCTCTCTGAGGGCGCCGAGGCGTCGGCCGCGGGGTGAGCGCCATGCTCCAAACGACAGTCGACCCTTCGGAGCAGGGCAAGCGGCTCGACAGCTACCTCGGCGAGCGGCCCGAGGTCGGTTCGCGTGCGGCTGCCCAGAAGTTGATCGAGCGTGACCTCGTGCGCGTTGATGGCCGGCCGCGTCAGAAGCGCTATGTCCTGCAGGCCGGCGAGCGGATCGAGACATTCGAAGCGCCGGCCGAAGCCCCGGCGCCGCCGGCGGGGGACGTCGCCTTCGACATCGCCTACGAGGACGAGCACCTGCTGATCGTCGACAAGGGCGCGGGCGTCGTCGTCCACCCGGCGCCCGGCCATCGCAGCGGGACGCTCTCGCAGGCGCTCGCGGCGCGCGGCGCGGCCGGCGGTGAGCCGTGGCGACCGGGGATCGTTCACCGGCTCGACAAGGACACCTCCGGCCTGATCGTCGTCGCGAAGTCCGACACGGTCCACCGAGCGCTGCAGGAGGCGATTCGCGGCCGCGCGATCACACGCGAGTACCACGCGCTGGTCGGGGGCCACCTGAACGCGCGCAGCGGGACGATCGACGCACCGATCGGACGCGACCGCCGCCGCCGAACCGCGATCTCGACGAGCTCCGACAAGCCGCGCGCGGCTCGCACGCACTTCGAGGAGGTCGAGCGGCTACCCAGCTCCACCCTGCTCAACGTACGGCTGGAGACTGGCCGCACTCACCAGATTCGGGTGCACCTGGAGGCGATCGGCCACCCGGTGCTCGGCGATCCGACCTACGGCGCCGGGGCCGCCCGGCTCGGCCTGCGACGCCAGTTCCTGCACAGTCGCCGGCTTCAGCTCGAGCACCCGGTGACGGGCGCGCCGCTCGAAGCCACCTCCGAGCTGCCCGAGGATCTCAGTGCGGCGCTCGAGCTAGCCCGCGTCGAGCAGACCGGTGCCTGATCGGGCGACCCTCTATCCTTCCCGTTCAACCAACTATCCCCGCGCAGTAGCGGCGTGACCCTGCCCGGTACAAATCCGGGTCCACCAACCGCCTCGCAGGGCCGTACCAACGAGACGACAACAAGGGAGTACCAAGTGGCTCAAGTAGGCATGAGAGAGCTGCTGGAGGCCGGAGTCCATTTCGGTCACCAGACAGGACGCTGGAACCCGCGCATGCGGCGCTACATCTTCGGTGAGCGCGCCGGAATCCACGTAATCGACCTTCAGCAGACCTCGCGTCTGCTCGACCAGGCCCAGGAGTTCGCCGAGCAGGTCGCGGCCCGCGGGGGCACGATCTTGTTCGTCGGGACCAAGAAGCAGGCGCGAGACGCGATCCAGGAGACGGCCGACGCGGCCGGAATGCCCTACGTCAACCAGCGCTGGCTGGGCGGGTTGCTGACCAACTTTCAGACGATCTCCAAGCGGATCAAGCGGCTCCACGACCTCGACGACTGGGTCGAGAACGGGACCCTCGACCTGCTTCCGACGCGTGAGCGGATCGCCGCCGAGAAGGAGCGCGCGAAGCTGACGGTGAACCTCGGCGGCGTTCGCGACATGCAGCGCCCGCCGGACGCCATGTTCGTGATCGACCTCAAGACCGAGGTGATCGCGGTCAAGGAGGCCGAGCGGCTCGACATCCCGATCATCGGACTGGTCGACACAAACTGCGATCCCGCACCGCTGACCTACCCGATCCCGGGCAACGACGACGCGATCCGCTCTTGCAAGATCATCGTCGAGGCGATCGGCTCGGTCGCGGCCGAGCAGGCCGACATCTACCGCGCCGAGCAGGAGCGCCAACGCAAGGAGGCCGAAGAGAAGGCCCGCATCGAGGCCGAGGAGCGCGCCAAGCGCGAGGCCGAGGAGAAGGCCGCTCGCGAGGCCCAGGAAGCGGCAGCCGCCGAGGAGGCCGCAAAGAAGCAGGCCACCGCTCAGGCGGCGCAGCAGGCCGCGGCCCAGCAG
>JACCVG010000113.1 GCA_013698335.1 Thermoleophilaceae bacterium | reverse complement strand
GTCACCGATCCCTATGACGTCGGCACCGGTTACGGCCATATCGCCGTGCGCGTCGACGACCTCGACGCAACCCTCTCCAGCCTTGCCGGCGACGGGATCCAGCCCGAGAAGCCGCCTTATGAGATTCGCGAGGGAGGGGCCAGGCTGTGCTTCGTGCGAGACCCCGACGGCTACCGGATCGAGCTCCTGGAGTTCCCGGGTTAGGACGAGGTTGCTCGTCGAGGGGTCGCTCGTGCGGCGAACGGGTCGATAGTCGTCACGGGCCCCGCAGTGAGCCGACCAACAGCTCGAAGTCGGCCAGTATCTCCTCCTTGGCGCGGCGGGGATCTTCGGAGCGCGCGACGGTCATCGCGCCCTCGCAGAGAGCACCGAACAGGAGATTGGCGAGCCGCGGGGTCGCGAGGCGGGGGGAAGCCCCCTTCGTGAGTCCCTCGACGGCGGCCTGGAGCAGCGCGAGCCCGTAGCGCGCCTCGATTGCGCGGACCTCCTCCCAGCCGAGCATCGAGGGCCCGTCGAGCAGCAGGATCCGCTGGATGCCCGGATCGAGGATCAGGTCGAGCCACTGCCGCGATCCGGCGAGCAGCGCCTCCCAGGGCTCTGTATCGGGCACGGCCTGTTCGACCAGTCGTGCCGCGATCACCTGCTGCTCCTGCTCGAAAACGGCGCGGAACAGATCCTGCTTGCCGGCGTAATGGTGGTAGACCGCGCCTTTCGTCACCCCGGCAGCGCTCGCGATGTCGTCGACCGAGGTCGCCTCGTAGCCGCGTGCGGCGAAGAGCTCACGCGCAGCCCGCAGTAGTTGGGTGGTGGTCAGCTCCGAGCGGGTGCGGTGGGATCCGGTCGTCGCGGCGGGCATCGTCTCGACAGTTTGACATACGCAGGGTACGTACTGTTAGTATGGACACACATACCAATGGTATGCAACCGATCGAAAGGGAACCGATGACCACCGCCGAGATCCGTGTCGTCCTCAATCGCTACGCCGACGCCAAGAACCGTCGCGACGTTGCGGGGTTGCTCCAGGAGTGCAGCTCCGACTGTTATTACGAGAGCGTCGGTCTCGGTGCCCGGGTGACCGGGCACGAAGCCCTGCGCCCCTTCTACGAGGCCTTGTTCGCGACCCTGCCCGACTACTACGGCGAGTTCGACGGGACCGTTATCGAAGGCGACACGGCCGTCGTCTGGGGCCACTTCGGCGGCACGCTCGCCGGGAGCTTCATGGGTATCCCGGTCGAGTCGGGCCGCAAGCTGCGGATCCCAGTCACCTTCGTCTGCAAGTTCGAGGACGGCAAGATCACGACCGACACCGGCTACTTCGACGTCGCCACGCTGTGCGAGCAGGCGGGTATCCCGGTGTCCGCGCTCAGGCCTGGATCGCCCGCTGCGCATCCGTTCGTCGCGGCGTTCGCCGAGCTCTGGCGCGACCCGTCCGAGGAGCGCGTCCGCGCCGTCGTGGGCGACCAGATGGTCGGTTACTGGCCGGGCTTGCCCGATCCGGTCGTCGGCGGCGATCAGTACGCCGCCCACATCGCCGGTCTGCTCGAACTGGCGCCGGACCTTCGCCTCGAGGTCACCGGCCAGGCGGGCGACGGTGATCCGCTCTACATCAGCTGGCGCGGCCGGGCGACGCTCAGCGGCGAGGTCGTCGAGCTCAGCGGAGTCGATCGCTTCCGGATCGAGGGAGGGCTGGCGGTCGAGAACGTCGTGACTTACGACACCGCGCCACTGCTGGCCGCAGCCGCGCAAGCGGCCGCGTGAGGGTGGTGCGCTCGGTCCGGCAACTAGACGTGTCCGAGGGCTACCGAGTCGAGTTGCTCTCAGCCCAAGCTGAGCATTCGGCCCAACATGGCGAGCGCTCCAGCCTTTGAAAGCGGCTCGTTCAGGTTGCCGCACTTCGGTGACTGGATACAGGACGGGCAGCCTTTCGAGCAAGGGCACTCGGCGATCAGCCGCTCGGCATCGGCGACCAGCGTTTCGAAGCCCGCGTAGCCCGCGCGGGTGATGCCGACGCCGCCCGGGTGGCCGTCGTAAATGAAGATCGTCGGCTTGCCGGTCTGGGGGTGGTAGTTGGTCGAGAGGCCGCCGATGTCCCAGCGGTCGCACATCGCGATCAGCGGCAGCACGGCGATCTGAGTGTGCTCGGCGGCGTGCAGCGCTCCCAGCAGTCGATCGATCGGCAGATCCTCGCCCGCGAGCACGCCATCGGGCAGCTCATACCAAAGCGCCTGGGTAACGAACGTCTGCGGTGGGAGGTCGAGCGCCTGCAGGTCGACGGCCTCGTGGTCGGAGATCCGTTTGCGCTGGAAGGCGATCACCTCCTCGGTCACTGACACGACGCCGAAGAAGAGATCGATGCCCATCGCCACACGGTGCTCCCGCACCCGCTCGATGAAGGTGTCGGTCTCCTTCTTGGGTTGGGTGTACCAATCGCCGTCGAACGGCCGTACGACCGCGCGGCGGTTGACCAGGTCGAGCTCCTCGACTTCGAACGGCCGCCCGAGGTGCAGGTAGATGGCGCCCGGGTGAACCGTCCCCGGTGCACGCGCCGCCTCGACCGTGCCGATCAGCTCGCCCGAGGTTGAGTCGACCACCGCGAAGGATTCGGTCGAGGAGGAGCGCAGCGAGACCGCGCCCGCGGGGAAACCATCGCCGCGAACCATGTAGCTGCCGCCCTTCTCGCGGAGCTTGCCCTCCTGGACGAGGTGGTCCGCATAGCCCTGCCAGCGCGGCCCAAGGGTGCCCGCGTCCTCGCCCGAGAGCGGAAGCTCGTACGCCGCCGCAACGAGGTGGGCGCGATGGATCTCCTCGGACTCGTAGTCGAGGATCGCCGCCTCGACCGGCCGATCGAGGAACTGCTCGGGGTGACGGCAGAAGTACTGGTCGAGCGCGTCGTCACCGGCGACGTAGAGGGCGAGGCCGCGCTTGCGTCGGCCTGCACGCCCCCACATCTGGCGCAAGCTGGCGACCGTCCCCGGGAAGGTGACGCAGATCGCGGCGTCGAGTTCTCCGATGTCGATCCCGAGCTCGAGCGCGTCGGTCGCGACGACCGCCAGCAGCTCGCCCTCGGAGAGCCGCCGTTCGAGCTCGCGGCGCTGCGCGGGCGTGTAACCGGCCCTGTAGGGCGCGATCCGCTCTCCCAAATCAGCGCGCCCCGCTTGTTCGAGCCGCAGCTGGGTGAAGCGCTGGATCAGCTCGACACCGCGCCGCGACTTGAGGAAGCAGATCGTCCGCACCTCCTGCTCGACCAGGCCGGCGAGCAGCATCGCCGCCTCCGAGAGGGCCGAAGCCCGCGCGCCCGTCCGCTCGTCGGTCAGTGGCGGGTTCCAGATCGCGATCTGCTGCTCGGCGTGGGGCGCGCCGTCCTCGTCGATCAGCGTGAACTCGTGCCCGGTGAGGTCCTCGGCGAGCTCGGCGGGGTTGGCGATCGTCGCGCTCGTCAGCAGGAAGCGTGGCTCGGTGCCGTAGGCGTTCGCGATCCGCCGAAGCCGCCGCAGGACGTTGCCGACGTGCGACCCGAAGACCCCGCGGTAGACGTGCGCCTCGTCGACGACGATCCAGGCGAGGTTCGCGAAGACGTCGCCCCAGGCGCGGTGGTTGGGGAGGACGCCGACGTGGAGCATGTCGGGGTTGGTGAGGATCAGATTCGACCGCGCGCGAATCGCGCGCCGCTCCTCACGCGGCGTATCGCCGTCGTAGATCGCCTGGCGCAGGAACGGCGCGCGCAGCTGGGCCAGCTTGCGCGCCTGATCCTGAGCGAGCGCCTTGGTCGGGTAGAGGTAGATCGCTCGCGCTCGCGGGTCGTGCGCGAGCGTGTCGAGCACCGGCAGGTTGAAGGCCAGCGACTTTCCGCTCGCGGTCCCGGTTGTGATGATCGTGTGGCCTTCGCGGGCGGCGCGCAGCGTCGCTGTCTGATGCGAGTAGAGCCGGTCGACACCGCTGGCGGAGAGCGCTTCGACCAGCGCCGGGTGCAGGTCGTCCGGGATCGCCGTGTGCCGGGCGCGCTTGGCGCCCTGGCGTGCCGTCGTGATGAGCTCCTCGCCTCGCCCTGCCTCCAGGACCTCTCGCCAGGGCGTTTCGCTCAAGGTCTTCGGCACCGCTTGCCATAGTAGGCGCCGCATGGCGATCCGCTGCGTCTACACCGATCTCGACGGGACCCTGCTCGGCCGGGGGGCGTCGTTGTTCCGGGATTCCGAAGGCGCGTTCAGCCTGCTCGCCGCGCGCGGGCTGGAGGCCTGCCACCGTGCCGGGGTCGAGGTCGTGCTCAAGTCCGGCAGGCGCAAAGCGCAGGTGATGGAGGACGCGCGGCTGCTCGGCCAGAGCGCCTACATCTACGAGGTCGGCTGCGGTCTCGTGATCGACGGCGAGGAGACCTTTCTGACAGGTGAGCTCCAGCCGACCGACGACGCCACGATCCACGATCAGATCGAGGCGCTGGGTGCGCCGCGGCTGCTGCTCGAGCGGTTCGCCGGGCGGCTCGAGTACCACGAGCCGTGGCATCGCGACCGCGAGATCTCCCATCTGATGCGCGGCCTCGTCGACGCCCTCGAAGCCGACTCGCTGCTCGAGGCCGAGGGCCTCGGTCAGCTGCGGCTCGTCGACAACGGCGCGATCGCCCCGAAGGGGTCCCTGGCGGATCTTCCCGGCCCGCCGCACGCCTACCACCTGATTCCTCGCGGGGCATCCAAGGCGAAGGCGGTCGCCGCGCACATGCGCGCGCGAGCCTACGCCGCGGAGGAGTGCATCGCGGTCGGCGATTCGCGCGAGGACCTCGGCGTGGCGTCGGTCGTCGGGCGCTTCTTCCTGGTCGCCAACGCAGTCGAGAAGGATCCCTCGATTCGCCAGGCGTTCGGCGCCGAGGGCAACGTCGAGGTCACCGAGGCGCGCAACGGCGAGGGCTTCTACGAGGCCGTCGTCCGCTCGCTGGCCGGCGGCTGAGGACCGTAGTGAGGTCGCCTCAGCAGGGCCGGGCGCTCGCGCGCTTGTTCTTGACGAGCTTCGAGACCGTTCCCTCGAGCGAGACCGTGTAGATGCAGCCTCCCGCGTCCTCGCCGAAGGAGACGAGCGTTCCGACCCTCAGCTTGCCGACCGGCTGGTCGCCAGATCCCGAAGGCAGGTTGACCGAGCGCAGTCGCGGGTCGCAGAGATCGCCGTAGATGTAGCGGCCGAACAGCGATCCGAGCTCTTTGTCGCGCACGACGTAGCCGCCGGTGATCGAGCAGCCGCGGCTGTGGTCGTATTCGAAGACGGGATCCACACGCCGCCCGGCGGGCTGGCAGGGCGGTACGCCCGGCGTCGCTATCGATCCCTCGCGGCAGCGCCAGCCGAAATCGGCGCCGTGCAACGCGCTGAGGCTGCCGAAGTCGACCTCCTCGCGCTGGCCCTGTCCGACGTCGCCGATCGCGAGGTTGCCGCCGCGCCGGTCGAAAGAGAACCGGTAGGGGTTGCGCAGCCCGGTCGCGAAGATCTCGGGCCGCGCGCCGCTGGTGGCGGCGTCGATCCGCAGCATCTTGCCGAGCAGCGAGCTGCGGCTCTGCGCGTTGTTGCTCGGGTCGTTGGCCCCGCCGCCGTCACCGGTTGCGATGTAGAGCATGCCGTCGGGACCGAACTGGATCTGGCCGCCCTTGTGATTGGTGAACAGCCGGTGGGGAACCTCCAGAACACTGCGGCGACTGCCGGGCTGGGCCCGCTCCTGGTCACCCCCTCTGCGCTTGAACTCATCGATCCGGATATCTCCCTCGGCGTCGGTCGAGTAGGTGTAGAAGCGCCGGTTGTTCTCATAGCGCGGGTCGAAGGCGATCGACAGCAGCCCGCCCTCGCCGTCGGTCGAGACCGGGCCGCTGATGTCGAGGAACGACTTGGACCGCGTCTTGCCCTTCACCATCACGCGGACGACACCCTCTCGCTCGACCACGAACAGGCGCTTGTGATCGCCGCGCGGAGCCGTGACGTAGGTCGGCTGGGCGAACTTCTCGACGGTCTTCAACTGGAGCGCGCTCGCGGGGACGGCGCCGATCGCGACGGCGGCGACTGCGATCCCGGCGATCAGAGAGCTACGCATGTAGTTGATCAGTGTGGCACTCGCCTGGTTGCTTGTCATCACGCCAGCGCAGCAGCTTGGTTCCGTGGCGGATCCGCTCCCCGGTCACGTGGTCGAAGCTGATCTCACAGACGAGTTCGGGGCGGAGGCCCTCCCACTGGAGCTCCTCGTCGGCTTTCCAGCGGCTCGGTTCCGCGCTGCCCCGCTCGCCGCTGCGGTAGGGCTCGAGCAAGTCGAGCAGCTCACGCTTCTGCTTCGCGCTGAAGCCCGAGGTGTGTCCGACGACCCGCAGCTCTCCGTCGGGCGCGTACATGCCGAGGATCAGCGAGCCGACCGTGTCGGGCTCCTTTCCGAAGCGGAAGGCGACGACGACAGCGTCGGCTGTGCGCAGCCGCTTGATCTTGACCATCCCCTTGCGCTGGCCCGGGAGGTAAAGGCTTTCGGCGAGCTTGGCGACGACCCCCTCGGAGGTGCCGGTCAGCCAGACGCCCGCCGCTTCCCGATCGGCTGTCATCGGGGCGAGCGAGATCGGCGCTCCGCAGACCTGCTCGAGCTCGACGCGGCGTTCGGTGTAGGGCAGCTCGAGCAGCGAGCGGTCGCCGGTCGCGAGCAGATCGAACCCGACGAACCCCGCAGGGGTCTCCTTGGCGAGCTGCTGAACGCGCGAATCGGCCGGGTGGATCCGCTGGCTCAGGAGATTGAACTCGTGCACCCCGTCGACGACGATCAGCGTCTCGCCGTCGATCACGAACTGCGGGGCCTCGACCGCCAGCATCGCCTTGACCACCTCCGGGAAGTAGCGGTTCAGCGGCTTGCCGTTGCGGCTCTGGAGGTGGACCTCTTCGCCGTCGCGAAAGGCGATCGTCCGGAACCCGTCGAGCTTCGGCTCATAGCGCCACTGATCGCCCTCCGGAAGCTCCCTGGCGCTTTTCGCGAGCTGCGGCTTGAGGGGCGGCTCGAGCGGGAGCGCCACGCTCAGCCTCGCCGCGGCGCCGCGGTCGAGCCGCGCAGACGGCGGAGGAACGCGTCACCGAGCTTGGGCGAGAGGCCGTGAGCGATTCGCAGCAGGCGGACGAAGGGCGGGTAGTGAACCGAAGCGCGATCCTCGCGAACCGCCTTGACCACGAGCTCGGCGAGTGGTGCGGCCGGAGCCTCTTCGTCGTTCTTGCGCCAGGGCGGCATCCGCGCGAGCTCGTGGGCGTGGAGATCGGACTCGACCTCGCCGGGATAGACGATTGTGACCGAGACACCGGTGCCGTCGAGCTCGTGACGGAGCGCCTCACCGAACAGCCGCTGGGCGCCTTTGGTTCCTCCGTAGACGGCGGCCCACGGGAAGGCGCGATAACCGGCGCCCGAGGAGGTGATCACGATCTGGCCCCGCCCGCGCTCGATCATCCGCGGCAGCGCCGCCCGGATCGTGTAGATGCACCCGAGCCAGTTGACTCGCGTCATCTGGTCGAGTTCCTCGAGGGTCGCGTCGACGAAGCGGCCGTAGTTGGCTACCCCGGCGTTGGCGATCAGCACGTCGCAGTCGCCGAACTCGTTCAGCGCGGCCTCGATCGAGGCGTGGTCGGCGACATCCGCGGCGAGCGCCCGATGGCCGCTGCCGGGCAGGCCGGCCGCGACCTGCTCGAGGGTGTCGGCGGAGCGCGCGACGAGCCCGACTTCAGCTCCTGTCGCGGCAAAGGCCTGCGCGAAGGCCCTTCCGATCCCACGTGAGGCGCCGGTGATCAAGACACGTGTTCCGGGACCGATATCCATCGAGGGGATCGTAGTCGTCCCTGGATAGCATGGAGGAGACCCACGATCCCGAGGTGAGATCTTGACCCGCGAGCACGCGACCGAGGCCGAAGAGGAGTACATGGAGACGATGTACTGGTTGATGGAGGCCGAGCTTCCGATGACCGGCGCCAACATCGCTCGGGCGATGCAGCTCTCGGCTCCGACCGTGCACGAGATGATCGGCCGCCTCGAGAAGGACGGCTATGTCAGCCGCAACGCGGACAAGTCGCTCGCGTTCACCGAGGACGGCAAGCGCCACGCTGCCGAGGTCGTTCGTCGCCACCGGCTCGTCGAGCGGTTCCTGACCGACGTGCTCGGCATCCCATGGGACGAGGTCCATGAGGAGGCCTCGCGCCTCGAGCACGCGATGTCACCGGTGCTCGAGGAGCGAATGCTCGCGGCGATCGGAGATGCGACTACGTGCCCGCACGGCCACCCGATCAAGGCCGGGACGCGTGAGCCGGGAGTCCCGCTCTCCGACGTCGAGGAGGGCGCCAAGGTCCGCGTCCTGCGCTTCGAGAACGAGGCCGAGGATCTGCTCCATTACCTGATGGACGTGGGGCTCGAGCCGGGGCTCGAGGGCGAGCTCACCGCCAGTGAAGACGAGGTCACGATCTCGAACGGCGACCGCACCGTCAGCGTGACCCGCAGCGTCGCCGAGACCGTCTCGGTCGCCGCCGACCCCTCCCCGCCGCCGCGAACGGCACTGCCCAGTCAGCTGGTGCTCGGCAAAGAGCGCTACGGCCGCTGACTACAGCGCGCGGTAGGCGTCGGCCAAGCGGCCGACGCCGTCTGAGATCTGCTCGGGGGTGACGCCGGAGTAGGCGATCCGGAGGCTCGAGTGGCCTCCCTCGAGCAGGAAGTCCGAGCCCTTGACGAACGCCAGTCCGCGCTCGGCGGCGGCGACGAACAGGGCGTCGCCGTCGGTTCCCGCGGGCAGGTCGATCCAGAGGAAGTAGCCCCCCTGAGGCTCGACGAAGGTCGCCTCCGGTAGCTGCTCGCGCAGTTCGGCGCAGAGCACTTGGCTGCGCTCGCGCAGCGCGCTCTTGACGGTCGCAATCGCTCCGTCCATCCCGCCCGAGCGGCAGAACTGGTTGACGACCGCCTGGGAGACCATGCTCGGCGAGATGTAGGTGCCGGTCGCGATCTTCACGATCCGAGCGATGCGGTCAGCGGGCCCGACGAGGTAGCCGACGCGGATGCCCGGGCAGACCGTCTTGGAGAACGAGCACGCGTATACGACGTTCTCGCCGTCCAGTTCGATCATGCGAGGCAGGGGCTCGCCCGCGAAGCGGATGTCGACGTAGGGGTCGTCCTCGAAGATCAGGAAGCCGTGTTCGCGCGCCAGGGCGACGAGCCGCTCGCGCTTGGCCAGCGACAAGGTGCACCCGCCGGGGTTGTGGAAGTTGGGGATGATGTGGGCCAGCTTCGGACGGGCCCCTGCTTCGATCGCGGCCTCGAGTGCACTCACATCGATTCCGTCGTCCTCGAGCGGGATCGGGATCAGCTCGGCGCCGAGCGCCTTGAGCGACAGCAGCGTACGGTCGTAGCTCGGCGCCTCGACGACGACCTGATCGCCCGCTTCGAGCGCTTCCTGGAAGAGGAACGCGTCGGCCTGCATCGAGCCGTTCGTGACGATCACCTGCTCGGGCGCGACGCCGTGCTTCTCCGCGATCCAATCGCGCAGCGGCACGTAGCCGATCGCCGTCCCGTACATGCAGACCCCGGCGGGATCGTTCTCGAAGGCCGCGTTGGCGGCGGCCCTGAGCTCGTCGACGGCGACGATGTCGAGCGAGGGAGCCCCGCGCGCGAAGGAGATCGGCTTGGATTCAGTCATCGCCGCCACGATATCGATAGCTCTCTTCCTTGATCGGAGGAGGTCCGGCCGGCGCTAGCCGCGGAGCGTCTTCACGGCGAGGTCTGAGACCTCGGTCGGCGTCTTGCCGACCTTGACCCCCTTCGCCTCGAGCGCCTCGGCCTTGGCCGCGGCCGTCCCGCTCGTTCCCGAGACGATCGCGCCCGCGTGGCCCATCGTCTTACCCGGGGGCGCCGTGAAGCCGGCGATGTAGGCGATCACCGGCTTCGTGACGCGTTCTGCGATGTAGTCGGCGGTCCGCTCCTCCTCGTCGCCACCGATCTCGCCGCACATCACGATCAGCTCGGTTTCCGGGTCGGTCTCGAACTTCGAGATCACGTCGATGAAAGAGGAGCCGACGATCGGATCGCCGCCGATCCCGACGATCGTCGAGTTGCCGAATCCCTGCTGGGCGATCTCGTTGCCGATCTGGTAGGTCAGCGTCCCCGAGCGGGAGACGAGTCCGACGTTGCCCTCGGAGAAGAAGTGGGCGGGAATGATCCCGACGTTCGCTTTACCGGGCGAGAGGATGCCCGGGCAGTTGGGGCCGACGAGCCGCGTGTCGCCACGCTTGAGGTGTACGTAGACGCGCATCATGTCGTGCGCGGGGATGCCTTCGGTAATGCAGATAACGAGCGCGATCCCGGCGTCGGCGGCCTCGAGGATCGCATCAGCGGCGAACCGCGGCGGGACGAAGATCATGCTCGTGTTGGCGCCGGTCTCGGCGACGGCGTCGTGGGCCGTGTTGAAGACGGGGATCGATTCGACCTTCTGCCCGCCCTTGCCGGGCGTCACGCCGGCGACGACCTGCGTGCCGTAGTTGAGGTTGTTGAGCCCGTGGAAGGTGCCCTCGCGGCCGGTCAGGCCGGAGATGACGAGCTTGGTGTCCTTGTCGACAAGGATCGACATCAGCCGGCGAGCTCCACGACCTTGGCGGCGGCGCCGAGCATCGTCTTCTCGACGTGGACACCGTCGAGCGCGGCCTCGGCGAGGATCGTGCGGCCCTGCTCGTCGTTGGTGCCGTCGAGCCGCACGACGAACGGGACCTTGACGTCGATCTGCCCGAAGGCGGTCACGAGGCCGTTGGCGACCTCGTCGCAGCGGGTGATCCCGCCGAAGATGTTGAACAGGACGGCGGTGACCTTCGGGTTGGAGAGGATCACCTCGACCGCGTCGACGATCGCCTCGGCCTTCGAGCCGCCACCGGCGTCGAGGAAGTTGGCCGGCTCGCCGCCCGCCTGGGCGACGACATCGAGCGTCGACATCACGAGCCCGGCTCCGTTGCCGAGGATGCCGATGTTGCCGTCGAGCTTGACGTAGGTCAGGCCGCGCTCGGCGGCCATCTGCTCCTGCTCGTCCTCGCCGCCGGGCTGGCGCAGCTCGGCGGTCTCGGGGTGGCGATAGAGGGCGTTGCCGTCGATCGTCACCTTGGCGTCGAGCGCGACGACCTCGCGCGAGCCGGTGATCAGCAGCGGGTTGACCTCGACGAGGGAGGCGTCCTCGGCGATCCAGGTCTCATACAGCTTGGCGAGCAGCGCGCCGACGGGTCGGATCACGTCTTCGGCGATGCCGGCCTCGAAGGCCAGCCGGCGGCCGTGGAAGTCCTGGAATCCGATCAGCGGGTCGATGTGGACGCGCACGATCGCGTTCGGATCCTTTTCGGCGATCGCCTCGACGTCCATTCCGCCCATCCGCGAGAGCATCGCCATCGGCAGCTTCGCGCTGCGGTCCAGGAGGATCGCCGCGTAGTACTCCTCGGCGATGTCTGAGGCCTGTTCGATCCAGAGCTCGAAGACCGTGAAGCCACGGATGTCCATTCCGAGAATCGCCTCGGCGTGCTGCTCGACCTCCGCGCGGTCCTTGGCGAGCTTGATGCCGCCGGCCTTGCCGCGGCCGCCGATCAGGACCTGGGCCTTGACAACGACCGGATAGCCGATCTCCTCGCCGGCCGCGACCGCCTCCTCGACGGTGCGCGCGGGCTTGCCATCGGGCACTGGAACGCCGTGTTTGGCGAACAGCTGCTTGCCCTGATACTCGAGGAGATCCATTGATGGGTCGAAAAAACTAGAATGCCCGGCCCGCGCACTTGGGCCCCTGGCCAGGACGGCCGCGGACCCTATACGAAAGAAAGAGCCGAACGCACTTGCCTATTCCGAAACAGATCAGCTTCGTGACCTTCGACTGCTACGGCACGTTGATCGACTGGGAGAGCGGAGTCTTCGAGGCCTACGAGAAGGAAGCCGCGCGGGATGGCTTCACCGTCAACCGCGACGTGCTCATCCCGTTGTTCATCGATATCCAGCACGAGATCCAGGGCGGTTCCTACGAGCTCTACGCCGAGGTCCTGCGCCGCACCGCCGTTCGCTCCGCCAAGGAGATGGGCTGGGATCTCGAACCTTCGCGCTCAGGTTTCCTTCCCGACAGCGTCCCGCGCTGGCCTCCCTTCCGCGAGACCAACGCCCAGATGGAGCGGCTGCGCAAGAAGTACAAGATCGGCATCCTGTCGAATATCGACGACAAGCTGCTCGGCGCGACGCGGCGCCACTTCCGAACGGATCTCGACCTCGTGGTCACCGCCCAGCAGGTCCGCAGCTACAAGCCCGACGAGGCCCACTTCAAGGAGTGCGCACGGCGGATCGGCGGCAAGAAGGGGTGGGTCCACATAAGTGCCAGCTACATGACCGACGTCGAGGTGCTGGCGAAGATGAAGGTCCCCGTGATCTGGGTCAACCGCCACGGCGAGAAGCTCGAGAGCGGTCAGAAGAAGCCGGCCGCCGAGGTCAAGACACTCCGCGACGCCTGCAAGCTGCTCGGCGTCGTATAGGACTGGGCTGATGCGCGCGGTATCGATCGATGCCGACGCGCTTGTGCTCACGAGCCGGATCTGGCAGACCAACGCGACTGTGCTTCGTTGCGGAGCCGAAGCGCTACTGATCGATTCCCCATATCTGCCCGACGAGCTCGAGTTGCTGCCCTCGCTGCTCGGCCAGGCGGGGTTCGAGGTCGATGCGCTGCTCGCGACTCACGCCGACTTCGACCACCTGCTCGGCCGGCTCGCCTTCCCGGATCTGGCGCTCGGCGTAGGGGAATCGACGGCGCTGCGACTGCGCGCCGGGCCGGGAGCCCCCCAGCGCGCGCTGCGCGGCAGCGACGGCGAGCTCTACCTGAAGCGGCCGCGGCCGCTGTCGCTCGGCGCGATCCAGTCGCTACCGGTCCCGGGCAGGCTCGAGCTGGGCGCCGAGGAGCTCGAGCTGCACTCAGCGCCCGGGCACACCGCGGACGGGACGTCCGTGTTCGCGCCGTGGCTGGGGGTGCTCGTCGCGGGCGACTACCTCTCCGACGTGGAGCTACCGATGATCTCGCCGGGCGGGTCGCTCGCCGATTACCGCGCGACGCTGGAAGCGCTGATCGAACTCGCGGAGCGGGCCACGACAATCGTGCCGGGCCATGGCTCGACGCTCGACCGCGAGGCCGCGCTGAAGATCGGCGAGGCCGATCTCGGCTACCTCGCAGCGCTCGAGCGGAGTGAGCAACGCCCGCCCCTGCCGAAGGGTCGCGACGGCGCTCGTCAGCGCCAGATCCACGAGGCCAACCTGCGCGAGATCGGATGAGACCCCACCGGGTCCTCAGCACGCGACAGAGGACCCATAGGGGGTGTTCTCGCTGAGCTCCAGGCTCCGGCTCGGCGTGCTGGCAGGCTTCCTCGCCGTCTGCCTGATCGTGTTCGGGGTCTGGCGACCGATCGACGAGCAGCAGCTGCGGGACTGGGTCGGTAGCGCTGGACCGCTCGCCCCGCTCGCGTTCATCGCGCTCGCGGTCGTGCTCGGAAACCTGATGGTCCCCGGCCTCTTGTTGTCGCTCGCCGCCGGACTCCTGTTCGGACCGCTGCTCGGGACGCTCGTTGCGATCACCTCGGCAACAGGTGGTGCGGTGGTCGGGCTGTTGCTGGGAAGACGGATCGGGCGCGAGGGCGTCGCGGAGATCGGCGGCGTGCGGCTGGAGCGGACCACTGACCTGCTCGAGCGCTACGGGCTCTGGGCGGTCGTGCTCCAGCGGCTGTTCCCCGGGGTCCCGGATGGTCCATCGAGCTACGCGTTCGGCGCGCTCGGTGTCCACGTCTGGCAGATCGCGGTCGGCACCCTGATCGGCTCTCTGCCGCGCGCGTTCTCGTATGCGGCGCTCGGGAGCGCGGCCGGCAACCTGGACCCGGTGCTCGGCGCGGTCGGAGCGGCCGTGCTGTTGCTGGCCGGGGTGGTCGGCTCTGTGCTCGGTGGTCGGATCGCGCTGGCCGAGCGACGGCGCGGTAGGCTGGCCCGCAGCGATGAGCGCTGAGCGCGTCTCCTATGCGACCTGCCCGTTGTGTGAGGCCACTTGTGGGTTGGAGATCACGACGCGCGGCGAGGCGGTCGTCAAGATCCGGGGCGACGAGCAGGACGTCTTCAGCCACGGGTTCATCTGCCCGAAGGGCGCCTCGATCGGTGCGCTCCACAGCGATCCCGACCGGGTTACGACGCCGCTGCGCAAGAACGCGTCGGGCACCTTCGAACCGGTCTCCTGGGAGGCGGCCTTCCGTGAGATCGACGAGCGGCTGACGCCATTGCTCGCCGAGCGAGGGCGCAACGCTGCAGCGGTCTACCTCGGCAACCCCTCGGCGCACGGCTTCTCGAGCCTCGTCTACGGCCGCGGCTTCACCAAGGCGCTCGGCACCCGCAACGTCTTCACGGCGAGCACCGTCGACCAGATGCCCAAGCAGGTCGCGGTCGGCCTGATGTTCGGCGCCGGGCTGTCGGTACCGGTCCCGGACATCGACCGCACCGACTACCTGATGATCCTCGGCGCCAACCCGATGGCCTCGAACGGCTCGCTGCTGACCGCGCCCGACATGCGCGGCCGGATGCGCGCTCTGCGCGCCCGTGGCGGGCGGCTGGTCGTGGTCGATCCGCGCCGCTCGAGGACCGCCGAGGAGGCCGATGAGCACGTCTTCATCCGCCCCGGAGGTGACGCCTTCCTGCTCGCCGCGATGGCGCACGTGATCTTCGAGGAGGGGCTCGACGACCTCGGGACGGTCGGCTCACACGTGAGCGGCCTGGAGGATGCTCGCGCCGCCTGCGCCCGGTTTGCACCGGGCGCCGTCGAGAGCGCCTGCGGAGTCGACGCCGAGCGGATCGCGCGGCTGGCGCGCGAGCTGGCCGCGGCCGAGCGCGCCGCGGTCTACGGCCGGATCGGAACTTGCACTCAGGAGTTCGGGACGCTCGCGAGCTGGTTGGTGGACGTGCTCAACACGATCACCGGCAACCTCGACCGCAAGGGCGGGGCGATGTTCCCGAAGGCTGCTGTTGGCCAGACCAACTCGAGCGGCAAGGCCGGCTCGGGCCGTGGCGTCGATCTCGGCCGTTGGCACTCGCGCGTGCGCGGGGCGCCCGAGGCTTTCGGCGAGCTGCCGGCCGTCTGCATGGCCGAGGAGATCGAGACCGAGGGGGAGGGCCAGGTCCGCGCGCTGTTCACGGTCGCCGGCAACCCGGTCCTCTCGACTCCCGACGGGGAGCGGCTCGCGCGCGCGCTCGATTCGCTCGACCTGATGGTGTCGCTCGACATCTACGTCAACGAGACGACCCGTCACGCGGACTTCATCCTGCCGGGACCGAGCCCGCTGCGGCGCTCGCACTACGACATCGCCTTCTACCAGCTGTCGGTGCGCAACATCGTCAACTACTCGCCGCCGGTGCTCGAGCCCGAGCCCGAGTTGCCCGACGAGTGGGTCACGCTGCTGCGGCTGATGGGGATCGCCGCCGGCCAAGGTCCGGATGCCGACGTCGAGGCACTCGACGATTTCGTCGCGGGCGCTGCGGCCCAGCGGGAGGTCTCGAACTCGGCATCGGCCGTGGCCGGCCGGGAGCCCGCCGGTCTGCTGGGCGACCTCGAGCCACGACGCGGACCCGAGCGGCTGCTCGACCTGATGATCCGCTGCGGCCCGTTCGGCGACGGGTTCGGCGCGCGCACCGACGGGCCGCTGCTGACGCTCGCGAAGCTCGAGGACGCTCCGCACGGGATCGACCTTGGAGCGCTCGAGCCACGGGTGCCGGAGATGTTGCGCACCCCGTCGGGCAAGATTGAGCTCGCGCCGGCGCCGATCCTTGCCGACATGGAGCGGATGGCCGCGGCGTTCGACCGGTATCGCAACGGCTCGCTGGTCCTGATTGGGCGGCGTCAGCTGCGCTCCAACAACTCCTGGATGCACAACGTGGCTCCGCTCGTGCGCGGCAAGGACCGCTGCACGTTATGGGTCAACCCCACGGATGCTGAGCGCATCGGCCTGTCGGAGACCGGCTTCGCGCGCGTCCGGAACGAGACCGGCGACATCGAGCTACCGGTCGAGATCACCGACGCGATCATGGCCGGCGTCGTCAGCATCCCGCATGGTTGGGGGCACGACCTCGAGGGGGTCGAGTTGTCCGTCGCGCGCGAGCATGCGGGGGTAAACAGCAACCTGCTCGCCGGCACCGACCTCCTCGACCCGCTGTCGGGCAACGCCGTGCTCAACGGAATCCCGGTCGAGCTCGAGGCGGCCTGAGCCGCGACGTCGGGGCTAGCGGCGCTGCAGCGCGCGCCACTCGTCGAGCCGCGCGATCTCGTGTTCGGACTCCGCGCGCAGCGGGTCGAGGTCGAAGTCGTGCGAACTATCCGCGCACCAGAAGGCGGGATGGCGAGCCAGCCAACGGCGGGCGTCGCGCTTGCCGGCTTCGATCAGCACGTCGATGTAGGCCTCGTCGAACAGCAGGAAGCTGAGCAGCTCGCCGCGGCTCTGATTCGCGCTGCCGAGCATCCGGCCGAGCAGCAAAAAGTCGGCGCGCAGCAGGCCGGCGAGACCCGAGCAGCGCTCCGCGAACACCTTTTCCGCGAGGGCGCCGAGCTCGCGCTCGCGGCGCGGCGTGACGAACGCGTAGGAGATCCTCCGGTACGGACGCCGGCCGCGCGCGACCCGGTAGGCGCGCGCCGAGCGGACCGTTCCGTGGGTGAGGCCGTCCTCGGCGAAGAAGGAGTTGATCGCGGCGAGCCGGTGCATGTCGTACTTGACCTGATCGAGCAGCAGGCCGTCGAGCACGTTCGCTGCGATGTCTGAGAGCTGGGGCGGTCGATCTGGGCGGCGGCGCCGGCGCGGCGCCACCAACGGCTCGAACCCGACGACGATCACCCGCGCCGCGCCGAGGTCAATCGCCGGCTTGATCGGCGTGTTCAGGCGTGTCGAACCGTCGATGTAGTAGCCCGCCGCCGATTTCGGCGAGCCGATTCTGACTGGGGGAAACAGGACCGGAATCGCCGCCGAGGCGCGCACGTGCTCCGAGGTCAGCGTCGTCGACACGTAGCGGATGTCCTCGGACGCGGCGTCGAGCGCGCTCGGGTCACCGCCGTGGACGAACCCGACCGGCGTCCCGTCGAGCGCGGTCGCGACGGCGCACGCGGCATCGATCTCGCCGTTGCGCACGTTCTCGGCGATCTGGGGGAAATCGATCCAGCGGTCGAGGTTGCGCCGCAGCGGCGAGGCGTCGAGCAGGCTGCGCGCGCGAACGCCGGGGACGCCGAGCGCCTCGGCGACGCCGAGCAGCAGCCGCCGCGGTGTCTTGGGACCGACGATGCGGGAGAAGATGTCGGTCGGCCGCAGACCGCGCCAGAGATCGACCAGCGCCTCGAGCTGGCTCGTCACCGAC
>JACCVG010000109.1 GCA_013698335.1 Thermoleophilaceae bacterium | reverse complement strand
GGCGACGAGCTCGAGGGCAAGGTCACGAAGGTCGTCAGCTTCGGCGCGTTCGTCGAGATCCTCGACGGGGTCGAGGGGCTCGTCCACATCTCCGAGCTCGCGCAGCACCACGTCGAGAGCCCGCGCGAGGTCGTCAGCCAGGGCGATGAGCTCAAGGTCAAGATCCTCGAGATCGAATCCGAACGGCGCCGCCTCTCGCTGAGCGTCAAGCGGGTCGAGGGCCAAGACCTCCCGATCCGCGAGCTCGGACCCGAGGAGCTCGGCGAGGTCCGCGACCTCGACCTGTCCGACGAGGTCTTCCCTGAGGGTGGTGGCGAGCCCGTCGCTGAGGCCGCTGCCGAAGAGGCGCCCGCCGAGGCCGAGGCAGAGGCAGCTGACGAGCCCGTTGCCGAGGGTGCAGTGGAGGAAGCGTCCGCTGAGGCCAAGCCCGGGGCCGAGCCCGAGGCGGTCGTCGAAGAGGCGCCTGCCGAAGCCGAAGCCGAAGCTGAGCCCGAGGCCGCCGCGCCGGCCGAGGACGAGCCCACCCAGGAGTAGCTCGTCTTCGTCGGTCTGACTGGGGGCATGGCCGCCGGCAAGTCCGAGGCGCTCGCCGCTCTGCGGCGACTCGGCGCCGAAACACTCTCGACCGACGCCGTCGTCCACGAGCTGCTCGGCGAACCCGAGCTGCGCGATCTGATCGTCGATCGGCTCGGGCCGGGGGTCCTCCAGGACGGAGCGCTCGATCGCGGCGCTGTCGGCCAAGCGGTCTTCGGCAGCGACGCCGACCGGAGCTGGCTCGAGCAGACGCTCTGGCCGCGGGTCGGCGCGCGGGTCGCGGCCTGGTACGGCGCGCTGCCCGAGGGCACGGTCGCGGTCGTCGAGACGCCGCTGCTGTTCGAGGCCGGGATGGAAACCGCCTGCGACGCGACGATCGCCGTGATCGCCTCCGACGAGATCCGCGCCGAGCGCGCGGGCGCGCGTGGGCACGCAGCGCTCGCCGAGCGGGAGGCGCGCCAGCAGCCCCAGGACGAGAAGGCGCGGCGCGCCGACCACGTCGTCGTCAACGATGGGACCGTCGAAGAGCTGGAGGCCGCTATGGCTGCCGTCCTGGCTCGCCTGGCGTAGCCGTCGTGAAGGCCTGACACGATGGTCGCATGCCTCCGGTGAGCACAACCGGCAAGAGTCGTGCGCGCAGCGCCATCCGGCGCCCGCCCCCCCGACGAACCGTCCAGGCGCGTCGCTCGCCCTGGCCGCGTCGGTTGATCGGCCTTGCGCTCGTGGCGGCGATCGCCGGGGTCGGTTACCTGATCGTCCGCGAGCCGTTCGGCGAGGCCGTCCGTGATGTGACGCTGCCGTTGCGCCATGAGGACGTGATCAGGCAGCAGGCGCGCGAGAAGGGGCTCGACCCGGCGCTGATCGCGGCGATCATCTACGAGGAGACCCGCTTCCGCCCGCGGACCTCATCGGCGGGCGCCGAGGGGCTGATGCAGATCGTCCCCGAGACCGCCCAGTTCATCGCCGATCGATCGGGTGGGACCCAGTTCGAGCTGCGTGATCTCGGCACGCCGCAGATCAACATCCAGTACGGCTCGTTCTACCTGCGCTACCTGCTCCAGCAGTACGCCGGCGACGAAGATCTCGCGGTCGCGGCCTACAACGGCGGCGAGACCAACCTCAACGATTGGATCGCCGCGGCGGGCGGACTCGAGGCCTTCGACGTCGGCGATGACATCCCGTTCCCTGAGACGCGCGAGTACGTCGAGAACGTCGCCGAGCGCCGCGACGAGTACGCCAAGCACTACCGCAAGGAGCTGGGGTTGTAGGCACCGCTCGCGACCCGGTATCCATTCGGAGCGGCGGGCGATCTGCCTGCTAGCTTCGCTCGGGTGGCCGCATTCGATCTGAATCCCACGTACGTCCCGATCGCGGATCAGCCGAAGGCCCGCGACGGACTCGCCGAAGGGCTCAACACCGGGGATCGCTTTCAGACGCTGCTCGGCGTGACCGGCTCGGGCAAGACGGCGACTATGGCGTTCACAATCGCCGAGGTCAAGCGGCCCGCGCTCGTGATCGCGCACAACAAGACGCTCGCCGCGCAACTCTGCAACGAGTTCCGCGAGCTGTTCCCTAACAGCGCGGTCGAGTACTTCGTCTCCTACTACGACTACTACCAGCCCGAGGCCTACGTACCGGCCCAGGACCTCTACATCGAGAAGGACTCCTCGATCAACGAGGAGATCGACCGGCTGCGTCATGCTGCGACCGCCGGGCTGTTCGCGCGCCGCGACGTGATCGTCGTCGCCAGCGTCTCCTGCATCTACGGTCTCGGCTCGCCGACCAAGTACAAGGGCAACATGCTGCTGCTCAAGCGCGGCGAGTCGCGTGATCGCGACGAGATCCTGAGGCGGCTGGTCGACATCCACTACACGCGCAACGACGTCGCGCTGGCCCGGGGCAGCTTCCGAGTCCGCGGGGAGACGCTCGAGGTCTTCCCCTCCTACGCGGAGCACACCGCCGTCAGGGCCGTGTTCTTCGGCGACGAGGTCGAGTCTCTCCAGCACTTCGATCCACTGACCGGTGAGGTCATCGAGGAGCTCGAGCACGCCGCCGTCTGGCCCGCGACCCACTACAACACCGATCGTGAGACGATCGAGCGCGCGGTGCCGGAGATCAGGGACGAGCTCGAGGCCCGCTGCACCGAGCTCGAGGCCGAGGGCAAGCCGCTCGAGTCCCACCGCCTGCGCCAGCGCACCCAGTACGACATGGAGATGCTGCGCGAGCTCGGGTTCTGCAACGGGATCGAGAACTACTCGCGGATCTTGGACAATCGCGCCCCGGGCACCCGCCCGTTCTGCCTACTCGACTTCTTCCCCGACGATTTCGTCACGTTCATCGACGAGTCGCATCAGACCGTGCCGCAGATCGGAGGCATGTATGAGGGCGACCGCTCGCGCAAGCAGACGCTGATCGATTACGGCTTCCGGCTACCCAGTGCGCTCGACAACCGGCCCCAGACCTTCGAGGAGTTCCTCGACGTGACCGGCCAGATCGTGTTCGTCTCGGCGACGCCCGGCCAGTTCGAGCACGGTCATGCCTCGCGCGTCGTCGAGCAGATCGCCCGGCCGACCGGGATCGTCGATCCCGACGTCGAGGTCCGCGAGACCAAGAACCAGATCGACGATCTGATGAACGAGGTTCGCGCCGTCACCGAGGCCGGCGAGCGCACGCTGGTGACGACTTTGACCAAGAAGATGGCCGAGGACCTGACCGGCTACCTGCTCGAGTACGGCTTCCGGGTCCGCTATCTGCACTCCGAGATCGACACGCTCGAGCGGATCCAGATCATCCGCGAGCTGCGGCTCGGAGAGTACGACGTGCTGGTCGGCGTCAACCTCTTGCGCGAGGGGCTCGACCTGCCCGAGGTGTCGCTGGTCGCGATCATCGACGCCGACAAGGAGGGTTTTCTGCGCGGTGAGACCTCGCTGATCCAGACGATCGGCCGCGCCGCCCGCAACGTCAACGGTCGCGTGATCATGTACGCGGACAAGCGCTCCGCCGCGATGGACAAGGCGATCGAGGAGACCGACCGGCGGCGCGAGATCCAGGTCGCCTACAACGAGCAGCACGGCATCACCCCGGCGACGATCCAGAAGGGGATCTCCGACGTCTCGGACTTCCTGTCGATCGAGTCACGCGTCCCGAGCAAGGGATCACGCACGGCTCGTCAGCGCGAGGAGGCGATGGAGACGCCGGAGCTCGAGCGGACGATCGTCGAGCTCGAGGAGGAGATGCGGCTCGCCGCCGAGGACCTCCGCTTCGAGTACGCGGCCAAGCTGCGCGACGAGCTGCGCCAGCTGCGGCGGGACCTGCTCGAAGCCCAGTCGGTCTAGAAGGGGAGGGCAGTGAGCCTCGCCGTCGTACTCGCGCTCCTGACGGCGCTCGCCTACGGCGTCGCCAACTACGCGGGACCGCGCTTGGCCCGCGACGCACCGACGCTGGTCGTGATCGGCTCTGGACAGCTCGTCGCACTGAGTCTCTCGGTGCTGTTCGTGATCGTGCTCGGGGCTCCGCAGGCGACCCTCGAGACCACCATGTGGGGGTTGATCGCGGGCATCGGCAACGGCTTCGGTGTGCTGCTCTTCTACAAGGCGGCCAAGCTCGGCCCGCTGTCGATCGTCGTACCGATCGGCGCTCTCGGCGTGATCGTGCCGGTTGCCGCCGGCCTGCTGGCCGGCGAGTCGGCGACGAGTGTCAAGCTGCTCGGGATCGCGCTCGGCGTGGGGGGTATGGTCGTCGCCTCCAAACGCGGGGAGGACGACGGCGACCACCTCGATCCGCGCGCGGCGGCGATCTGGGCGGCGGGATCGGCGGTCGCCTTCGGACTGTTCCTCGCGGCGCTCGCGCCGGCCGCCGAGGGTGGGGTCTTTGCAGCGGTCGCGACCTCCCGCTCGAGCATGCTGGCGATCGTGGTCTGCGCCGGCATCGCCCTGCACCGCCCGCTGACCGCTCCGCTCCACCGTCTGTGGCGGCTGGCGATCCCCGGTGTCCTACTGTTCAGCGGCACCCTCGCCTACTCGCTCGCCACGCGGCTCGGCGAGCTGTCGATCGTGTCGGTCGTCGCATCGCTGTTTCCGGTCGTGACGGTCTCGCTCGCCTACACGTTCGCGGGTGAGCGGCTCACGAGGACCCAGGCCGTCGGAGTGGTGGCAGCGCTCTGCGGTGTGGTGCTGCTCTCGGTCCGCTGAGTGGCCTCGGCGGTTTCGCTACGCTCGCTCCGCTGATCGTTCCCGACCAGGAGAAGAGCATGGATCGCACCCAGATCGAACGCGAAGACTTCCCATCGGCGCGTCGGGGCTGGGATCCGGCCGCCGTACGCGCCCACCTGAACCGAGTGGCGGAGGACGTCGCCGCTCTCGCGGCTGCGGCAAATGCGCCGGTGGCTACGACCGCGAGCGCTGCCGCCGAGAAGGTCCAGTCGATCGTCGGCGCCGCCGAGCAGACCGCAAACGAGATCCTCGCCGACGCTCGCGCCCAGGCCGGGGAGCTCGTCGCGTCGACCGAGGTCGAGGTCGGCGATCTGCGCGGCCGCGCCGCCGCGGAAGCCCGCGCGGACATCGATCGAGTGCGCGTGGTGGCGACCGGGCTCCTGGAACGAGCCGAGGACGTCCTGACGCGGCTCGACGAGCTCGCCGAGGGGATACCCGGTCAGCTCGCTGAGTGGGAAGAGGAGGAAGAGGTCGAGGAGGATGTCGAGGTCGCCGAGCCGGAGCCCGGCATCCAGGAGGATTTCGAGGTCGAGGAAGAGGGCGCCGCGCAGCCAGAGTTCGTGCCGGAGGCCGCGCCCGAGCCCGTCGCCGTCGAGACGGGCTCCGCGCCGCAGCCGGTCGCAGCCGAGGCGGCCGAGGGAGAGGTCGACAACTCCGCCAAGGCGCGGCTGATCGCCTTCAACCTCGCCCTCGGTGAGACGCCGCGTGAGGAGATCGCCGCCCGGCTCGCCGAACTGGGCGTCGAGAACGCCGACGCGATTATCGAGGACGCGTACACGCGCGCCGAAGCCTGACCGAGCCGCAAGGGAACATCTGTTCGCATCACTAGAATATGTGAATGGCTGAACCGGGGAGGATCGTCGTCGCGGGTGCGCGAGAGCACAACCTGCGCGACCTCCACCTCGAGATTCCTCGCGATTCGCTGGTTGTCATAACCGGGCTCTCGGGCTCGGGCAAGTCGAGCCTCGCCTTCGACACGATCTACGCCGAGGGGCAGCGCCGCTACGTCGAGTCGCTCTCGGCCTACGCGCGTCAGTTCCTCGGCCAGATGGACAAGCCGGACGTCGACTCGATCGAGGGGCTGTCGCCGGCGATCTCGATCGACCAGAAGACGACCTCGCGCAACCCGCGCTCGACCGTCGGGACAGTCACGGAGATCTACGACTACCTGCGCCTGCTCTGGGCGCGGATCGGCCACCCGCACTGCCACAACTGTGGTGAGCCGATCGCCGCTCAATCGGCCGAGCAGATCATCGACCAGGTGATGATGCTCGCGCCGGGGACCCGCTTCATGGTCGAGGCCCCGGTCGTGCGGGGTCGCAAGGGCGAATACCGCGACCTGCTCGATCACCTGCGCTCAGAAGGCTTCACCCGCGCAAAGGTCGACGGTGAGCTCGTCCGGCTCGAGGACGAGATCGTGCTCGACAAGAAACGCAAGCACGACATCGCGGTGATCGTCGATCGGCTCGTGATGCGCGACGAGCTGCGCAAGCGGCTGGCCGACTCGATCGAGACGGCGGTCGCATTGGCCGATGGGATGGTCGGCGTCGAGATTCTCAGCGAGGACGACGAGCCGGGGGAGATGCGGGTGTTCTCCGAGCGGTTCGCGTGCCTGGAGTGCGGGACCAGCATGCCCGAGCTGGAGCCGCGGATCTTCTCCTTCAACAACCCCCACGGCGCCTGCCCACGTTGCACCGGCCTGGGCTCGCAGATGGAGATCGACCCCGAGCTGGTCGTGCCCGACCCGTCGCTGAGCCTCTCCGAGGGTGCCCTGTTGCCGTGGTCGGGAAGCTCATCGAACTATTACGAGCAGATGACCCAGGCGATCGCCGAGCGCTACGAGATCGACCTCGAGACCGCCTGGGAGGAGCTGCCGATCGAGGCGCGCGACACGTTCCTCTACGGAACAGGTGGTGAGAAGCTCTACATCACCTACCGCAACCGCTACGGCCGCAAGCGGTCCTACACGACCAGCTTCGAGGGGATCGTCCCCAACCTCGAGCGCCGCTACCGCGAGACCGACTCCGAGTGGTCGCGCGAGCGGATCGAGGAGTACATGTCGCTCGTGCCGTGTCCCGAGTGCCACGGTGCCCGGCTGCGGCCGGAGAGCCTCGCCGTAAGGATCGCCGGAATCGGGATCCACGAGCTGACGAATATGTCGGCGCTCCGGGCGATCGAGTGGTTCGAGCAGCTCGAGGTGACGGATGTGGAGCGCCAGATCGCGCGGCTGGTGTTGCGCGAGATCAACGAGCGGCTGCGGTTTCTCGACAATGTCGGGATCGGCTACCTGTCGATGGACCGGGCCGCCGGGACCCTCTCGGGTGGAGAGGCCCAGCGGATCCGGCTCGCGACCCAGATCGGCTCCAGCCTGGTCGGCGTCCTCTACATCCTCGACGAGCCCTCGATCGGGCTGCACCAGCGCGACAACGACCGGCTGATCGCGACGCTCAAGCGGTTGCGCGACCTCGGCAACTCGGTGATCGTGGTCGAGCACGACGAAGGCACGATGCTCGCCGCGGACCACCTGATCGACATGGGGCCGGGCGCGGGCGAGCACGGGGGGCGGATTGTTGCTCAGGGAACGCCTGGTGACGTGATGGCCAACCCCGACTCGCTCACCGGCCAATACCTGTCCGGTACGACCGAGGTCCCGGTCCCCGAGCGGCGCCGCGAGCCGAGCGGCGTGATCGCGATCGAAGGGGCGAGCCAGCACAACCTGACGGGGATCGACGTCGAGATCCCGCTCGCGACCCTCTGTTGCGTGACCGGCGTCTCGGGCTCGGGCAAGTCGACGCTCGTCAACGAAGTCCTGTTCAAGGCGGTCGCGAATCGGTTGCATCGCGCCAAGACCCGCCCCGGCCGCCACGATCGGGTGACCGGGCTCGACCAGGTCGACAAGATCATCAACATCGACCAGTCGCCGATCGGGCGCACCCCGCGGTCCAATCCAGCCACCTACACCGGTCTCTTCGATCCGATCCGTGACCTCTTCTCGCGTACCCAGGAAGCCCGCACGCGCGGCTACAAGCCCGGGCGCTTCTCGTTCAACGTCAAGGGTGGGCGCTGCGAGGTTTGTCGCGGCGACGGCCAGATCAAGATCGAGATGCACTTTCTCCCCGATGTGTACGTCCCCTGCGAGCAGTGCGACGGCAAGCGCTACAACCGCGAGACGCTCGAGGTCCGGTTCAAGGGCAAGACGGTCGCCGACGTGCTCGAGATGCCGGTCGAGGACGCGCTCGGGTTCTTCGAAAACATCCCAAAGGTCAGACGGAGGCTTCAGGCCCTCAACGACGTCGGGCTCGAATACATCCGCCTCGGCCAGCCGGCGACGACGCTCTCGGGCGGCGAGGCACAGCGTGTGAAGCTCGCGACCGAGCTCGCCAAGGTCGCGACCGGCCGGACGCTCTACATCCTCGACGAGCCCACGACCGGCCTCCACTTCGCCGACGTGCGCAAGCTGCTCGAGATGCTCCAGCGACTGGTCGACGCCGGCAACACCGTCGTCGTGATCGAGCACAACCTCGACGTGATCAAGTGCGCCGACCACATCATCGACCTCGGCCCTGAGGGCGGCGACGAGGGCGGGCAGCTGATCGCGACCGGCACTCCGGAGCAGGTCGCCACGACCGCGGGCTCACACACCGGCCGGTTCCTCGCCGAGATGGTCGAGGCCCGCGTCGCACGGCGCAAGCCCCAGAGGGCGGGGGTCAAGGCGGCGGCCTGACTACTTGCGGGCGATCGCGGCGCTTGCCGGCCCGGCGAGCGGGATTATCTCGACCTCCGCGAAGCCGACCTCTTCGCACCAGCCCCGGAAGTCAGCGCCGGTGTAATCGAAGGCGTCACCGAACTCGATCAGCATGTTGAGCGACATCAGAAGACCGAAGACGTTCTCGCGGCGGGCGTCGTCGATCAGGTTCTCGACGACGATGAAGGCCCCGCCCTCGGGCAGGGCGTCGTAGGCCTTGCCGATGAGCATCCTCTTCTGGTCGAGGTCCCAGTCGTGGAGGATGTGGCCCATCGTCACGACGTCCGCCCGCGGTAGGTCGTCCGTGAAGAAGCTCCCGGCGCTGAAGCCGAGGCGGCCGGCGAGCCCGTTGCGCTCCACGTATTCCTCGAACACGGGGGCGACCTCGGGC
>JACCVG010000104.1 GCA_013698335.1 Thermoleophilaceae bacterium | reverse complement strand
GGGCTGCTCGGCGGGAGCCGCGTCCGATCGGTCCCGCGAGACCTGGCGGCCCAGATCCGCGCCGCGGGCCTCGAAGGGCACGGTCCGGGCAGACTCGACGTCAGCTCGCTGATGGCCCTGAAGCTGGGCTCGGCGATCGCCGGTGGCGCCGTCGCTCTGATCGCGGGCCCACTGCTTCCGGGTCGCCTCGGGCTGCTCGCACTCGCGGGGTTGCCGCCGGCCCTCTTCTTTGCGCCTGACCTGATCCTCATACGGAGGGCCGCTGCGCGCGCGGAGCAGGTGAGAACCCAGCTGCCGGCCATGCTGGACCTGCTGCGCGTGTCGGTCGAGGTGGGTCTCGGCCTGCGCGCGGCCCTCGCCGAGGTCTCGCAGCGCGCGGCGGGCCTGCTCGCCGCAGAGCTTCGCTCTGTCGTGGCGACCACGGAGCTCGGGGTCCCGCTCTCATCGGCGTTGGGCGGTTTGTCGGGGCGGCTCCCACAGCCGGAGGTGACGGCGTTCGTGGCGGCCCTGAACCGTGCGTTGATTCACGGTGCTCCTCTCGCGGCGACCCTGGCCGCACAGGCGCGCGACGCCCGTGCGGCGCGCGCCCGGCAGATCCGGGAGCGGTCGGCTCGCGCAGCGCCGAAGATCCAACTCGTCGTCGCGCTGCTGCTCGTGCCGTCGGTGCTCCTGATCGTCGCGGCGGCGCTGGTCGTCGCGCTCGCCGACAGCGGTGGCACGCCGCTCCTCTAGCGCGCCGGCTCGCGGTCGATTGCAACCAGGCTTGCAGCAGCAGGTCCGAATTGGCCCGCCGGGCAAGTAATGGCGACACCTCCACCCACGTCCCCGATCCCTCTCTGGGACTGGGATCCGAACCCCGCAAGCCCTCGGCTACCAGCCCCTGCGGACGGATGGTGGAGGAAATTGTCCATAGGTGGGGAGATGTGGGTTATAGTGGCCGCGCCTTCTCGAACAGACCGGGGTGGTGGGGCTCCTCCCACTCCACCACCCCGGTTGAGTCTTACTGTCCACCGGAGGAGAGAGAGCTCCGATTCACGTGGCTTTCAGAGGTCGGTACGACTACTCACTGGACGCGAAGAACCGGGTGAATCTTCCACCTAAGTTCCGCGCCCAACTCTCCGACGGTCTCGTCGTCTCGATCGGCTTCGATCCCTGCCTCGCGATCTACACGCACGAGGGCTTCGATGCGATCCAGGAGACGGCGCTGGCCGGTGTCAACCCGATCAGCGAGAAGTACCGCGCAATCACGCGCCGGTTCAACAACTACGCCTTCGAAGCCGACCTCGACGCCGCGGGCCGGATCATGCTCAGGCCGGTGCTGCTCGAGTACGCGGGTATCGACCGATCGGTGCGGATCACCGGGTGCAAGGACTACATCGAGATCTGGAACCCGGAAGCCTGGCAGGCCGCCCAGGACGGCACCGACATCCTCGAGGTCGTGGGGAGCCTTGGCGACACTGCTTGACATGACTCGCGCGCACGTCCCCGTCCTCGCCGGCGAGCTGATCGAGCTGACCGCGCCGGCGGCGGGTGAAACCGTCGTCGACTGCACCTTCGGAGCCGGTGGGCACGCCGAGCTGATGGCTGGTCGGATCGGCCCGACCGGGACGCTCGTCTGCATCGACCGAGATCCCGCCGCGGAGGAGCGCTTCGATCGTCTCGCGGCCGAGCTTGATTGCGACACCCGCTTTATCGCCGCGAACTTCGCCGATGCGCTCGAGTCGCTGATCGGCGAGGGGTTGCGCGCCGACGTCGTCTACATGGACCTCGGCGTCTCATCGGCCCAGATCGACACCTGGGAGCGAGGCTTCTCCTACGCTTACGACGCGCCGCTCGACATGCGGATGGACACGACCCAGGAGCTCGACGCGCGCGCGATCGTCAACGGCTGGGAGGAGCGCCGGCTCGCGCAGGTCTTCTTCACCTACGGCGAGGAGCGCTACTCGCGCCAGATCGCGCGCTCGATCGTGCGCGAGCGCGAGCGCGAGCCGATCACGACGACCAACACGCTGGTCGAGATCATCAAGGGCGCTACACCGACGCCGTCGCACTTCGCGGGTGGACACCCCGCGCGCCGCGTCTTCCAGGCGCTGCGGATCGCCGTCAACGGCGAGCTCGACGCGCTCGAGCGGGCGCTGCCGAGCGCCTGGTCGCTGCTGTGCGCCGACGGCCGATTGGCGGCGATCTCGTTCCACTCGCTCGAGGACCGCAGGGTCAAGCGGTTTTTCGCCGAACGGGCCCGCGGATGTATCTGTCCGCCGGACCTTCCAATCTGCGTGTGTGGCCACGATCCCGAGGCCGACCCGATCACGCGCCGTGCCGTCGTCCCGACGTCCGGAGAGATCGCTCAGAACGCGCGCGCCCGCTCGGGCCGTCTGCGGGTTGCGGGCAAGCTCGGTGAGGTGAGCGGCTGATGGCGCGTGCCGCGGCGGTCTTGATCCCGGAGATGGAGGCGCGCACGGTCGCGGCGCGGCGCCGGGGCGCCTCCTCGCCGGCGACAACTCCGGCTGTGTTTGCGCCTCCGGCCGAGACCACGCGTCCTCGAGCGCGGGCGGCGGCTCCCAAGCCTGCAGCACGGACCAAAGCCCTGAAGCCCGTCAAGGCCACGGCGAAGTCGAGCCGTCGTCTGGCAGCCTCCAAGTCAGCGCCGAAGGCCATCACGCCCGCGCGCCGGGCCCGGCCGCCGCGCGGCTCCGGGA
>JACCVG010000087.1 GCA_013698335.1 Thermoleophilaceae bacterium | reverse complement strand
GGTAAACCGGGGCGCCGGCGAAGCTGCCGTCGCTATCGGGATTGATCGAGCGCACCGCGATTCCCACGCGGTAGTCCCCGGCTGCCGCCCCTGCGGGGGCGAACAGCAGGCCGGCGAGCAGCGCGGTGATCACGGCGCGGGGAAGCATCACGATCCGAAGGCTACGCTTTGAGTCCCCCATCCAGAGGAGACTCGAATGCTGTTCGGCCAAGAACACGTGGATCGCTACGTCGAGACCGACGGCGAGGTGGGCCACGACTGGCGGGGAACGAAGGTCCTGATCCTGACCACCACTGGGCGCAAGAGCGGCGAGCTGCGGCCCGCCCCTCTGATCTACGGCGAGCACGGCGGCGATCTGATGGTCGTCGCCTCCAAGGGCGGCGCCGACAAGCCACCAGCCTGGTTCCTCAACCTCGAGGCGACGCCGGAGGTCGAGGTCCAGGTCAAGGGCGATCGATTCAGCGCCCGCGCCCGTATCGCGAATGCTGAGGAGAAGCCCGAACTGTGGAGAATCATGACCCGCGAGTGGGCCGACTACGACACGTACCAGCAGAAGACCGAGCGCGAGATACCGGTGGTGATACTCGAGCGTTCCTGAGCCGTTGCGATCAGATGACCGAGCGGATAACCTCGGCCGGGTGAGTTCTCGCACCGTCCTCGCCGCGTTCGGCGTTTTGCTGATCGGCGTCGTCGAGGTCGGATCGGTGATGGCGCTGGTGCCGTTCGGAGATGACTCGGCCGCGATCGCTTACCTGGTCGGTCTGGCCGTTGCCCTCTGCGCCTTCGGCGTGCTCGTGATGGGGGTCGATTTCGGCGCGGCCAGGAGTCCGGGGTCCAACGACGGCGGGTTCGAGCCCGATCCGCAGCCGCGCGAGCCCGGACCGCCGCGCGAGCCCGCCTGGTGGGACGGCTTCGAGCGGGAGTTCCGCGATTACACGGACCGGCCTGTTCGGGCGCCGGCCGTGTCCGCTCGCGAGCGCGAGCTCGTCGGCGTCGAGTAGCGCCCGCCGAAGCTCACAGCCTTCGCTGGGCCAGTCGCCTGCGAGCACGAGCTGGGCGGGATCGACCTGATGAGCCGCGTCGAGCGTTTCCCCGATGTCTACGCTGGCGCGGTGCGGATCCTAGCCATAACCCATCAGGACGATGCTCCCGCCGGGGTCTTCGGCGAGGTTGTGACCGGCGCCGGCCACGAGCTGCTCGGCTGGCGGCCCGACCGCGAAGAGCCTGCCCCGGATCTCGCCCGTTGCGACGCCGCGCTGCTGCTGGGCGGCGCCGCGCACCCGCATCAGAACGAACGCTACCCGTGGCTGCGGCCCGAGAAGGCTGCGATCGCGGCGATGCTCGAGTGCGATCTGCCGCTGCTCGCAGTCTGTCTCGGGGCCGAGCTGACGGCCGAGGTGGCCGGCCGACCGGCGATTCCCCTCGACGCACCCGAGATCGGCTGGTTCCCCGTTACGCTTACCGCGCATGCTGAGGCCGATCCGATCTTCGGCGCGCTGCCCTCCGACTTCCTCGTCTTCCAGTGGCACAGTCTGGCGATCGAGCTCCCGGCAGAGGCTGTCCCGCTCGCAGACGGCAGCGCTGGGCTCGGGGCCTTCCGCCTGGGGCGGGCTTGGGCGATGCAGTTCCACGCCGAGGTGACCGAAACGATCGTCCACGACTGGATCGATCACTTCGGCGCCGACCGGGACGCCGTCGCCGCGGGGTTCGAACCAGATCCCGTCCGGTCGGAGACCGGCGCGCGAATCGCGGACTCGGTGGCGCTCGGCACCGAGCTCTGCGCCGCGTTCCTAGAGCACGTCGCGACTACTCGGGCGTAACGTAAGCACCCGATATCCCGCCGTCGACCACGAACGCGGAGGCATTCACGAAGCTCGACTCGTCGCTCGCGAGGAACAGCGCCGCGTTCGCGATCTCCCGCGGCTCGCCGAACCTGCCGACCGGGATGTGAACGAGCCGTCGTGCCGCGCGAGCCGGATCGCTCGCGAACAGCTCGTCGAGCAGCGGGGTCGAGACTGGCCCGGGGCAGAGCGCATTGACCCGTACGCCCCGCCGGGCGAACTCGACGCCGAGTTCGCGCGACATCGCGAGGACGGCTCCCTTCGATGCCGTGTAGGAGATCTGCGACGTCGCCGCTCCCATCAGGGCCACGAAAGACGCCGTGTTGATCACCGATCCACCGCCGGTCTCCAGCAGATGCGGGATGCCGTGTTTGCAGCACAGAAAGACGCCGCGCACGTTGACATCTTGGATCCGCTGCCAGACGTCGAGCTCGAGGTCGACCGCGCTCCCATCTTCGGGCGGATTTATCCCGGCGTTGTTGAACAGGACATCGACCCGGCCGTAGCGTTCGCGAACGGTCGCGTAGAGGTCCTCGATCTGGTGCTCGTCGGTCACGTCGGCCTGGATCGCAAGCTCCCCTTCGGAGCCGGGTGCCACGTCGACCCCGACGACGTGTGCTCCCTCGGCCGCGAACATTCGAGCGCTTTCGGCGCCGATTCCGCTCGCTGCGCCGGTGATCACGCACACCTTGCCCTCGAGCCGCCCCGCCATCAGCCGCCCTCGGTCGAGTAGAAGACGTTCTTGAGTTCGCTGTAGTGCTCGAGCGCGTGCGGGCCCAACTCGCGCCCGACGCCCGATTGCTTGAACCCTCCGAAAGGGGTTGTGACGCGCACCGAGCTGTTCGAGTTGATCGAGATGACGCCGGCCTCGAGCGCGCGCGCGACGCGCAGCGCCCGACCCCCGTCGCCGGTCCAGATCGAACCCGACAGACCGTAGACCGTGTCGTTGGCGAGCCGGATCGCCTCGTGCTCGGAGTCGAACGGGATCAGGCACGCGACCGGTCCGAAGATCTCCTCGCGCGCGGCTCGGTCCGCCGGATCGACCGGCGACAGGACCGTCGGCGGGTACCAGTAGCCGGGACCTTCGGGTGTGCTGCCGCGAATGGCGACCGGCGCTCGGTCACCGACGAACGCCGCAACGCTCGCGCGCTGTTCAGCGGAGATCAGCGGGCCCATCGTCGTTTCCGCGTCAAGTGGATCACCGACCCGGATCGCAGTGATGACCGGCTCGAGCAGACGCAGGAACTCCTCGTGAACGGAACGCTCGACCAGAATCCGCGAACGTGCGCAGCAGTCTTGCCCCGCGTTTCCGAAGACGGCCGCCGGAGCTGCGCCGGCCGCCCGCTCGAGGTCCGCGTCCGCGAAAATCAGGTTCGGCGACTTTCCGCCGAGCTCGAGCGTGACCCGCTTGATCGATGCTGCGGCCGCCGCCGCGATCCGCGCGCCGACCTCGGTCGAGCCGGTGAAGGCGACCTTGGCCACATCGGGGTGCTCCACGAGCCGCTGCCCACAGACGCTCCCGGGTCCGACGACCACGTTCAGGACGCCCTCCGGGATGCCTGCGTCGAGGGCGATCCGCTCGAGTTCGAGTGACGTCAGCGGCGTCAGCTCGGCCGGTTTGAGAACGACGGTGTTGCCCGCCGCGAGTGCGGGGGCGACCTTCCACGAGGCGATCGCGAGCGGAAAGTTCCACGGCGTGATCAGTGCACACACGCCGAGCGGCTCGTGGAAGGTCATGTCGACACCGCCGGAAACGGGGATCGTCTCCCCGGTCAGTCGCTCGGGCGCGCCGGCGTAGTAGTTGAAGGTTTCGACGACCATCGCGATCTCGCCGCGCGCATCTCCGATCGGTTTTCCGGCGTTGCGTGCCTCGAGCACCGCGAGCGCCGCGGATTCGTGCTCCAGGGCGGTGGCGACGCGGCGCAGGAGGATCGCGCGGTCACCCGGAGCGACCGCGCGCCAGCCAGGGAAGGCTGCCTTCGCGCGCGCGACCGCGGCGTCGGTTTCGTCGACGCCCGCGCGGGCAACCTCGGCGAGCACCCTCTCGGTTGCCGGCTCGATCACCGCCAGCGTGCTCACGTCCGGGCGCCGATCCGGGCGGCCTCGACGAGTGACTCGAAGAGCACGCCGTGCTGCTCTTCCTCGGGGTGCCAGAGCACTCCCAGCGCGAAGCCGTGCGCCGGGCTCTCGATCGCCTCCGGGACACCGTCCGGGACCGATCGTCCCGAGATCGTCAAGCCGTCTCCGAGTGCGTCGATGCCCTGATGGTGGTGAGAGTGGACTTCGAGCCGCTCGGTGCGGAGCGCCGAGGATGCCAGCGAGCCGGGCTCGAGCACGACCTCGTGACGGCCGAATACCCCGAGCGCCGGCCTGTGGATCTGGCCTCCCCCGAGCATGTCCGGCAGGTGCTGGACGAGCGTTCCGCCGCACGCAACGTTCAGTAGGTGGAGGCCGCGACAGACCGCCAGCAGGGGCAGCCCCCGCGCCAGAGCCGCGCGCGCCAAGACGATCTCGAAGGCGTCGCGCCGCCGATCGGTGCCGGCGGTTCGCTGGTCTCGCACGGCGCCGTAGGAAATCGGATCGAGGTCCGCGCCCCCGGCGAGCACCAGTGCGTCGATACGCTCGAGCAGATCCTCGGCGTCCGTTCCGGCATCAGGCGGCAGTAGAACGCAGAACGCGCCGGCCGCCTGCAGCGAATCGGCGTACTTGCGGCTGAGCAGCGTCGCCGGTTCGTCCCAGCTCGTCCAGCGCGCACGCTCGACCGCGGCGCAGATCCCGACGACCGGCCTCACAGACGCTCGACGCCGCGGAACCGCTCCCAGTCGGTCACGGCGGACTCCCAAGCCTCGATCTCCACCCGCGCGCGGTTGAGGTAATGGTCGACGACGTCCTCGCCGAAGGCATCGCGGGCGATGGTGCTCTCGGCGAACAGATCGCGCGCGGTATAAAGGTTGCTGGGCACGCGCGGCTTGTCGGAGTCATACGCGCTGCCCTCGAGCGCCGGCTCGAGATCGAGGCCTTCGTCGATGCCGTGGAGTCCGGCCGCGATCATCGCCGCGACCGCCAAGTAGGGGTTAACATCGGCCCCTGGCAGCCTGTTCTCCATCCGCAGCGCCTCGTCGTGGCCGACGACGCGCATCGAGCAGGTCCGGTTGTCGTTGCCCCACGCGACCGCCGTCGGGGCGAACGAACCGGCCGCGAACCGCTTGTGGGAGTTGATCTGGGGAGCAAAGAACAGCGTCAGCTCGCGCATGCAGGCGAGCTGGCCGGCGAGGAAGCTCTCGAACATCCCGCGGTCGGCGGCGAACGCGTTGCCGGCGCCGTCCTCGCCCGCGAGCGAGAGGTGGATGTGGCAGCTGTTGCCCTCGCGCTCGTCCCATTTCGCCATGAACGTGATCGCGTAGCCCTCCTGCGCCGCGATCTCCTTGGCGCCGTTCTTGTAGATCGAGTGCTCGTCGCAGGCCGACAGCGCGTCGCTGTAGCGGAAGTTGATCTCGTGCTGGCCGAAGTTGCACTCGCCCTTCGAGTTCTCGACCTTCATCCCCGCGCCCATCATCGAGTTGCGGATCCGGCGGATCAGCGGCTCGACCCTAGCCGTGCCGAGGATCGAGTAGTCGACGTTGTAGAGGTTGGCCGGGTTCATGTCCCGGTAGCCGCGCTTCCAGGCCTCCTCGTAGGTGTCTTCGAAGACGATGAACTCGAGCTCGGTGCCGGCGAGCGCGATCAGCCCGCGCTCGGCGAGCCGAGCGAGCTGACGGCGCAGGATCTGGCGCGGGGAGGGGGTTACTTCGGTGCCGTCGAGCCACTCGAGGTCGGCCATCAGTAGCGCCGTTCCGTCCTGCCAGGGGATCGGCCTCAAGGTCTCGAGGTCGGGCTTCATCACGAAGTCGCCGTAGCCCTGCTCCCACGAGGACATCGCGTAGCCCTCGACGGTATTCATGTCGACATCGACCGCGAGCAGGTAGTTGCAGCCTTCGGCCGCGTGCGTCGAGACCTCGTCGAGGAAGTGCTGGGCCGTCATCCGCTTGCCCTGGAGCCGACCGTCCATGTCGGCGATCGTGAGGAGGACTGTGTCGATGCGGCCCTCCTCGACGCTCGCGCGCAGCTCCTCGAGCGTCATCGGTTAGCCACCGGCGAGCTCGGCCTCCGCCTTGGCGATCGCCTCGAACTCCTCCTCCGGCGCGTCGGCGACCAGGCGATGGCGGCTGAAGAGCAGGAAGTAGAGAATGAAGGCCACGAACACGATCGCCGTGTACAGCGCCGCCTTCTCGTCGACGAAGAACGTCGCCACCACGGCGGCGAGCGCGAGCACGAACGCGACCCCGGTCGTGAACACCCCGCCGGGCGTGCGATATGGCCGCTCGAGGTCGGGCTCGCGCCGGCGCAGGACGATGTGCGAGAGCGTCATCAGCACGTATGAGACCGTCGCCCCGAAGACGGCGATGTTGATCATCAGCGCCCCGTCTTGTGTGAGCGCGGCGAGCGCGAAGCCGATCGCGCCGGGGAGGAGCAGCGCGATGTACGGCGTCTTGCGGTTGCCCGTCACCGACAGCGCGCGCGGCAGGTAGCCCGCGCGCGAGAGCGCGAACAGCTGGCGCGAGTAGGCGTAGATGATCGAGAAGAAGCTCGCGACAAGGCCGGCGAGACCGGCGTAGTTGACGAACGTCTCGATCGGTGTCCCCTCACCGTAGGCGATGGCGAGCGCCTGGGGGAGGGGGTTGTCGGAGTCCGACAGCGCCTCCGCGCTCGACCCGCCAGGCGCGAGCGCCAGGATCAGTGCCGCGAACAGCAGCAGCGCCAGCATCCCGGCGATGATCCCCTTGGGCATGTCCTTCTTCGGATCGCGCGTTTCCTCTGCCGCGAGTGGGACTCCCTCGATGGCGAGGAAGAACCAGATGCCATAGACGAAGGCCGCGAGCACGCCGGCGATCCCGAAGGGAAGGAACTCGCTAGCCCCGGCCACTCCAGCCGCAGGGGCGATGTCGAACAGGTTCGACGGGTCGAACTTCGGGACCATCGCGACGACGAAGGCGATCAGCGCGATCACGGCGATCGCTGTGATCCCGAAGATCAGCTTCAGCGCTTCGCCAACCCCGTAGAGGTGGATGCCGACGAACACCGCGTACGCGACCAGATAGATCGGCCAGCCGGCGGTGATCCCGAACAGCCCGAGCGACTCGATGTAGCCGCCGATGAAGACGACGATCGCGGCCGGGGCGACCGCGTACTCGATCAGGATTGCGGTGCCGGTCGCGAAGCCCCCGAGCGGGCCGAGAGCGCGACGCGCGAATCCGTATCCGGCCCCCGCGACGGGCAGCGCCGAGGACAGTTCAGCAAGGCCGAAGACCATGCCGGTGTACATCACGGCCATCAGGATCGTCGCGATCAGGAGGCCGCCCCAGCCGCCTTCGGCGAGCCCGAAGTTCCACCCGGCGAAGTCGCCGGAGATCACGTAGGCCACCCCGAGGCCGGCGAGCAGCACCCAGCCGGCGGCGCCCGCCTTCAGCTGGCGCTTCTCCATGTAGCCCTCGCCCGCACGCTCGTACTCAGCTCCGCGTACCTGTCGACGATCCGCCATGCCGGCTCCCTTCGCTTGAGTGCGCGGACGGTGAAGCTTCGGCCGTCCGAATAATTGCCCGCCAAGCCTAACCCGGCGCTCGCCGCTGTCAACCGGGTCACAGCCTGCAGCGTCGAGTGTCAGGAGAGTCGACCTATCGTCGAGTTG
>JACCVG010000080.1 GCA_013698335.1 Thermoleophilaceae bacterium | reverse complement strand
CCCCGGAGTAGCCTGGCGGCGAGGTCCCGCCCCGACCAGGAGGTTTCCACGTGTCCTCGCTCCCACTAGCAGGACTCGGCCGCTACAGCGATTTCGGGCTGCTGCTCGCTCGCGTCATCGTCGGCGTTGTGCTGTTCGCCCACGGCTACCAGAAGCTGTTCGACGTCGGGGTGGCGAACTTCGGCGATGCGTTCCTCGCGCCGCTCGGTGTCCCGCTTCCCGGCCTCGCCGCGTGGATCGTCGCACTCGTCGAGTTCGTAGGCGGGCTGGCGCTGATCCTCGGCCTGCTCTCGCGTGTTGTCGCGCTGCTGGCCACGATCGACCTCGTAGTGGAGATCCTGCTTGTGACGTTGCCGGTCGGCCTGATCGCCCCAATCGGCGGCGGACCCGGCGCTGAGCTCAACCTGGCGCTGATCGCCGGCCTGCTGGTGATCCTGCTCGTCGGGCCGGGGCGCTACTCGGTCGACGCCGGACTGACGGGCGGCGATCCCGGTGTTAGGGTGCGGCCGGGCTGAGCGCTCAGCGCAGCTCGGACAACGCCCGGTCGAGCTCGATGTTGACCAGTTCGTCGGCGCGCTCGTTGTGTTCGCGCCGGACGTTGCGGATCCGCCATTCGGAGAACTCGCGCAAGGCATTCATCGTTTCGAGGTAGAGCGGCTTGAGGCCCGCGTTCTTGACCTTGTAGGCACCGGAGATCTGCCTCGCGACGAGCTCCGAATCGTTGACCACCTCGACGCGATCAGCGCCGAGATCTCGCGCGAGCCGCAGCCCGAGCTGCACCGCCCGGTACTCGGCGACGTTGTTGGTCGTCTCGCCGATGAACTCGGCGGCCTCGCCCGCGGTCCCGCCGGCTGCGTCGGTCGCCACCGCGGCGACCGCGGCGGGCCCCGGATTGCCGCGCGAGCCGCCATCGACGTGAACGGTCAGGATCGCTCCCATCGCTATTCGGTCGGCAGGCCGGCGACGAGCGAGCCGTCCGCTTGGGCAGAGGCGTTCCAGTGGCACAGCGTCTCATCGAGCTCGTCGAGCTCTTCGCCCTTGGCGAACAGCAGCACCGGATCCCTCGAATCGCCGAGGTCGACGCGGAACTGGTACCAGGAGAGCTCCCACGCGACCACGATCGAGATCTCGCTCGGCGCATCGCGCAGCGGAAGCGCCGAGACCCAGGGCGGACCGAGCGTCCGGCAGAGCCCGGCGACCGTGCGGGCGTGCTCTGTCTGATTGAAGATCTCGAGCGCGTGGGAAGCGCGGACGTCGGTATCGGTCGGCACCGCGCGAACGTGGCGCGGATCGCGCGGGCCTTCGCGTTCGCGCTCCTGCACGCGCGCCCCGGCCGAGCGCGAGATGTGCTCCTCGTACTCGGCCTTCCAGACTTCCTCGGGTGAGTCCTCGTCGGCTGAAGGCAGGGCCGGGCCGCTGTCGAGCTCAGGATCACCAGTGACCAGCTCGGGGTCGGTCCGCGAGCGCAGCCGGCCGAACAGCGATTGACGCCGATCGGGCCGAGCAAGCGGGGCGCCGACTCCGGGCTCGGCGGTTTCGCGCATCCAACCAGCGCGGTCGGCGTTGCGGCGACACAGCTCGCAGACCTGATGACGTTCGCGATCACGCGTCACATAGGGCTGGGGGCGCTCGCCCTTGAGCAGGGTGCGCCGGCAGATCCCGCACTGTTGGGGCTCGCCACCGGGCGTCAGTTCCTTCTTCTTGCTCACGGCGAGCGATGCTAGCGATGCCCGCCGAGGCGCAACCGTCCTTCCTACTGTGTCGCGATCTCGGCGCCCGCCCCACGCAGCTGATCGACGAGCTTGCCGGCGATGTGCGGTGGTACCTCGTCGTAGTGGTCGAACTCCATCGTGTAGTCCCCCTGCCCGCCGGTGATCGACCGCAGGTCAGGCGCGTAGCTGAGCATCTCGGCCATCGGGACCTCGGCCTTGACCTCGGTCATTCCACCCTTCGGCTCCATCCCGAGCGGATGCCCTCGACGGCCGTTGAGATCGCCGATCACGTCGCCGACCGAGTCGTCGGGGACCGTCACCGAGACGCCCATGACCGGCTCGAGCAGAACCGGTGAGGCCTCCCCCATCGCGTCCTTGAACGCCATCGACCCGGCGATCTTGAATGCCATCTCCGAGGAATCGACCGTGTGGTATGAGCCATCGACCAGCGTCACCTTGAGGTCCTTGACCGGATAGCCGGCGACGGTGCCGGCGGCCATCGCCTCGAGCACGCCCTTCTCGACGGCGGGGATGAATCCCGACGGTATCGCACCGCCCTTGATGCGATTGACGAACTCGAAGCCAGCCCCGTGCTCGAGCGGCTCGATCTCGATGCGGCAGTCGCCGAACTGGCCGCGACCGCCGGTCTGCTTCTTGTACCGGCCGTGGGCCTTCGCCGCCGTCCGGATCGTCTCCTGGTAGGGGACTCGTGGCGGCTTCAGGGTCACCTCCGCGCCGAAGCGGTCCTTCATCCGTCCGACGATCACCTCGACGTGGACCTGAGTGAGGCCCGCGATGATCTGTTCCCCGGTCTGCTGATCGCGATGCAGGTCGATCGTCGGATCCTCTTCCTGGAGTCGGCGCAGCGCCGTGAATACCTTGTCCTCATCGCCCTTGGTGCGCGGCTCGATTGCGAACGCCATCACCGGCGCCGGGAGCTTCGGCAGCTCCAGCTCGAGGTCGAGCCGCGCTGCGGCGAGCGTGTCGCCGGCGTGGGTCTCCTTGAGCTTGGCAACCGCACCGATGTCGCCCGGGCCGAACTCGTCGGCGTGCCCGGAGTCCTTACCCTGGGGCACGAGCAGCTGGCCTATCCGCTCCTTGGATCCGGTTCGCTGGTTGATCGCGTGCGAGTCGTGCTCGAGCACCCCCTGGTAGACCCGGAACAGGTTGACCCGGCCGGCGTAGGGGTCAGCGAGGGTCTTGAACACGAACGCCACCAGCTCACGATCCTCGACCGGCTCGAGCTCGACGCCCCCGGCCGTCGTCGCGCCCCGATCGGCCGGTGAGGGCAGATCCTCGACGATCGCGTCGAGCAGCCGGTTCATCGCGAGGTTCTGGGTCGCGACGCCGCAGGTTACGGGAAAGATCAGGCCGTCGGTGACGCCCGTCTTGAGCGCGGCGACGATCTCGTCGTGCGAGATCGCCTCACCCTCGAGGTAACGCTCCATCAACTCGTCGGATACCTCCGCGACCTCATCCATCAGCTTCTCGCGGTACTCGGTCGCGAGCTCGGCCAGTTCGGCCGGGATCTCGATCTCGGTGCAGTTCTCGCGGCTTGCGCCCTCGTAAGCGTAGGCCTTCATGTCGATCAGATCGATCACGCCGCTGACCTCGTGCTCGGCCCCGATCGGGATCTCCGTGGCGACGGCGTGGGGGCCGAAGGCCTGCTTGAGCGATTCGAGGGCGCGGAAGAAGTCGGCCCGCTCGCGGTCGAGCATGTTGACGAAGATCAGGCGCGACAGGCCGAGCTCCTGTGCGCGCTGCCACAGTCGCCGCGTCCCGACCTCGACACCCAGCACGGCGTTGACCACGAAGATCGCCCCTTCGGTCACACGTAGGGCGGCGAGCGCGTCGGCGACGAAGCTCGGCTCACCCGGCGTGTCGATCAAGTTGACCTTGCGGCCCTCCCAGTGAAACGAGGCGAGGCTCGCCGAGATCGACATGCTGCGCGCCTGCTCATCGGCCGCCGAGTCAGACACCGTCGTACCGTCGGCGACCTTCCCGAGCCGCGTGATCGCACCCGCTTCGAAGAGCAAGGCCTCGTGGACAGAGGTCTTTCCGCCGCCACGGTGGCCGACCAGGGCCACGTTGCGGATCGCTTGAGCGCCTTCGTGAGCCATATGAGTCCTCTCCTCGGGGAGGAGTGACCATACCCCCCGGTCAGGCTTCTGTCAGCACCCCGCGCAAACCGATCATCGCCTTGGTGTGGAGTTGTGAGATCCGCGATTCGGTCACGCTGAGCACCTCCCCGATCTCGCGCAGCGTGAGGTTCTCGTAGTAGTAGAGGGCGACCACGAGCTTCTCCCTTTCGGGCAGCAGCGCGACTGCCTCGGCGACTCGGTCGCGGCGCTCGCTGTCGTCGAGTGCACCCGAGGGATCCTGCGCAAGCGGATCCTCGAGCGTCTCGATCAGCGAGACCTGATCTCCCGAACTGTCGTGCAGCGTCCAGGGCTCGTCGAGGGCGATCATCTGGGAGTTGGCGATCTTCGAGAGATCCTCCCGGAAGGCCTCGACGGAGGTGTCGAGCGCCTCGGCGACCTCGTCGTCGGTCGGAGCACGGTGGAACTCAGCCTCGAGCTCGCGCGTCACCCGCTCGATCGCCTTGGCCTTCGCGCGCACAGAACGCGGGACCCAGTCCTGGGAACGCAGCTCGTCGAATATCGATCCGCGGATCCGCTGCAGCGCAAAGCTCTCGAACTTCGTCTCGCGACTCGGATCGAATCGCTCGACGGCGGCGCCGAGCCCGAGCAGGCCGTAGGAGATCAGGTCAGCCTGATCGAGGTGCTGGGGCAAGCCGCTCGCGACCTTGCCGGCGACGTACTTGACCATCGGTGAATAGGCGAGCACGAGCCGGTCGCGCGCCGCGCGGTCGCCATCCTCGGTGTAGCGGCGCCACAGATCGCGCAGCTCGATCGTTTTCACCTCCGTCATTCGTCCACCAGTCTAGGCCCGGGGGTGGGCATCCCGATAAGCCCGCCGCAGCCTGGCGGCCTCGACGCGGGTGTAGATCTGGGTCGTGCTGATACTTGCGTGGCCGAGCAGCTCCTGAATGGTGCGCAGATCGGCCCCGCCCTCGAGCATGTGCGTGGCGAAGCTATGGCGCAGAGCGTGGGGCGAGATCCCGGGCGCCTGTCCGGTGCGGCGTGTCCAGGTCCGCAGCCGACGCCGCACATCCGAGGTCGAGAGCCGGCGTCCGGTCTTGGAGACGAACAACGCCGGCTCGTCGGCCTCGCCGCCCCCGACGAGTGCGGGGCGGCCCCGGCTGAGCCAGACCTCGATCGCCGTCCATGCCTGCTCGCCCGCGGGGATGACGCGAATTCGCGAGCCTTTTCCGCTGACGCGCAGCTCCTCGGCGTCGGGGTCTATGTCGGCGAGGTCGAGGTTGACGAGCTCCTCGGCGCGTAGACCGGCTCCGTAGGCGAGCTCAAACATCGCACGGTCACGCCGCTCGAGTGGTGTCGAGGCCGGGATCGCGTCGAGCATCGCTGCCGCCTCGGCCGGCTTGACGATCTCGGGCAGGTACTGGTCACGCTTTGGCGACGCGACCAGATCAGCCGGGTTACCGGCGATCTCACCGCGCTCGAGCAGGCAGCGGTAGAAGCTGCGGATCGCCGCGAGCTTGCGTGCGGTCGTCGAACGGGACGCACCGCGCTCGGAGATCACCGCGGCATAGCGACGAAGATCGCGGGCCCCGAGCTCGACCGGCGCCAGGCCTCGCGCGGATGCCCAGTCAGCCAGCTGCGCCAGGTCGATGCCGTAGGCGCGGCGGGTCTTCTCGGCGAGCCCGTGGGTTCGCAGGCTCGCGTCGAAGGTGCGCAGCGCGGAGCTCCAGCTACGCTCGCTCGCCGTGTCTCCGTTCTGCATCAACACCGCCGATGGTCGCGTCGCCACGCGGACTCAGCTCATCGAGGCGGGTTTGATGGATGACGCCGGCACGCCGGCGAAGCCCTGGCATCCGATCCGCGGCAGCAGCGACGCCTCGACGCTCTGGTACGCAGTGATGCGGAGGCGGGAGCGGGGAGTCTTCATCGGCAGCCTCTGCGTTCGACACCAGGACCACCACACCCTCTTGTTGTCACGCGGCTGGGAGGAAGTACCCGTCGCCGAGATCGCTCTCTAGCCGATGTAAACGGGCGTCGCTACGGGAACGATGTCGTAGAGTTCCTCGACGTCGGGAACCGCCATTCGGATGCAGCCGTGTGAGGCCGCCGAGCCGAGCGAACCGATGTCCGAAGTGCCGTGGATTCCGGCGCCGTTATAGATGCCCATCCAGCGCGACTTGAGCGGGTTGTTCGGTGCTCCACCGGGAACCGTCGTCCCGGCCAGCTTGCCCGCCCACTCCCGATCAGGCACGTACCAGGTCGGATCGATCTGCTTGTCCTGGATGGTGTAGAGGCCGGTCGGCGTGTCATAGCCCGCTGCGCCGACGGCGACGTCGTAGGTCTTCTCGAGCTCGAGGTTGCGGTAGTGGCGCAGCTTGAACGAGCCACGGTCGACGACTATGTAGTTTGGGTACTCGCTCGCGAGGTCGGCGGTCTTGACGGCCGGCTCGACGCGGGCAAGCTCGCCCTTGACCTTGCGCTTGCCAGAGGCGGCGACCAGCTGCTCGGCGATCTGGCGCTCCAGCCGGCGCTCCTCGAGCGCGCGCCCCTCACGCGAGGCGATCGGGTCGAGACCGCCGGAGGTCGGCTCGACCGTCGCGTCGACCGGATCGCGCTCGACGTCGGCGGCGATATCGGCGACCAGCTTCTTGACGGCTTTCTTCGAATAGGTCGATTCGATGTCGAGCGCGAGATCGGTTTCAGAGCCGGTGATGTCCCGCCAAGCGCGCGCGAGGATCCCGGGCTTGCGGCTGGCCGCGAGAGCCTTGCGCAGCTGACCTTCGGTGTCGAGGTGGACTTTCGCGTCCTTGGCCGAGAGCTTGAACTGCTCCTCGACGACCTTGATCTTGACCGGCTGGCGCAGCGGCTCGGCGAGATCGTTCTCGAGTAACTCCCGTGCCTCCTCAACGGTGCGCCCGCCGACATCCACGCCACCGATCGTCACGCCGGAGGCGATCAGGCCATCGCGCCCGGAGTCGTAGAAATAGACCCCGACGGCGGCGACGGCGAGCAGGGCGATGAGAATCGCCGAAACGATCAGGGGGGCTCGCGTCATCTGAGGTCACCGATTGTAGAGATGCCTTCAGCCCGGGCGCCAGTACTGCAACCTCTGTTGCGGGGGCCAGACACAGTGGAGGAGTCCTACCCTCCACTGCGACGGGTCAACCGCTGCGGGCGAGCGTCTCCTCGATCGCCCCGAGCACCGCGCTGCGGGCCGCCCCCGCGCGCTCGTGGGCGTGGAGCTGGGAGAGCTGGTCGGCCTCTAGCGAGTCGAGCATCGCCACGAGCTCGTCCTCGGCGAGGTCGTCATAGCCCCCCAGCGCATCGATCGCGGGCTTGAAGCGCGCGACCGACGGTGCTCCCGTGACAACGGCCTTCTGGAGCTCGACCAGCTGGCGCGGGTTGAGGCGGGGTTGGCCGCGTTCGCCGGAATCGCGGACGCTGGGGCTCCAGCGAAGGAACTCCTCGACCTCCTCCTCATACCGGTATGGCTGCTCGGCATCGCGCAGGATCGGATGCAGCCGCAGGTACTCCCCCAGTCGGCTGACCGTTTCCCCGGTCGTGTAGCGATACGCAAACCCGGTCGCCTTGAGCCGTCTGTTGTCGATCGCGCGGCCGAAGCGCAGCAGGTTGAGCGTCTCCGGCGGGATCTCGATCCCGAGCCTCCGAGCGACCGCTGCGGCGAGCCCGGTACCCACGGGCGGCAGCACGGGCAGGTAGGTCTTGCCGAGCAGGCCAACCACCTCGGTGAACGCGAGCACGCCGTCCCCGGCGACGTTGAAGACCCCGGGGAGGTCGTTGTGGACGGTATGCGCGAGCGCAGCTACGACGTCGTCCTCGTGGACGAACTGGTAGCGCGGGTCGAAGCCGAGGATCATCGGGACCAGCGGTAGCGAGAGCAGCTTGGTATGCGAGGTCTTGACGTCTGGGCCGAGCACGTGCGTGCAGCGGAGCTTGGTGACGCGAACCGCATCGTTCTTGCGCTCGAAGTCGCTGACCGCTCGCTCGGCCTCCAGAATGTCGCGCTCGATACCGGTCTGCGGCGGGTGCGGGCGGCGCATCTCCTCGGTGAAATAGCCCGGATCGTCCTGCTCGGCGCCGTAGTAGTGGGCCGAGGACTTGAGCACGAACTTGCGCACCGGCGAGTCCGAGCCGCTGCACGCGGCGAGGATGTTCATCGTCCCGATCACGTTGTTCTCATGGGCGTCGCGGGCGGGCGCAACCGTCGAATCGACGATCAGCCGCGTATCGACGACGGTGTCGATCTCCGCGGCCATGACGACCCGCCGCAGCAGCGCATGCTCAGTCCCGACGCGCACGAACTCGGTCCGCTCGAGCTCCCGTGTCGGGTCCTTGGAGTCTACGCCGATCACGGTTTCGATCTCTGGGCGTTGTTCGAGCGCCTGAGCCAGACGGCCGCCCCAGTAGGTCGAGAGGCCGGTGATCAGGATCCGCTTGGATCCCGACGGGACGAGCTCGCCGGCGCTCATCCGAACCAGACCGACTCGCGTTCGGCGACCATCTCGAGCAGATTCTCCTGAATCCGCGCGCGCACCTCGTGGGCGTAGGTCTGCACGAGCGAGCGATCCTCGTGCATCCCCTCCTCCTCGAAGGGGATCGGTTCGAGGAAGCGGATCTTGAACTTGGCCGGCAGGTAGCCGAGCATCCCGAGCGGACCGAAGTGCGGGAAGGTCGGCGTGACTGGGGCGTAGATCATGCCGGTCAGCTTCTGGAGCAGCCCGAGGTGGGCGAAGATCGGCTGGGCCTCCTCGGCACCGACCACGCAGACGGGCACGATCGGGACCTGCGCGCGCATCGCCGCCTCAACGAAGCCACCGCGGCCAAAGCGGCGGAGCTTGTAACGGTTGCGGTAGAGCTTCTCGGTCCCCTTGCGCCCCTCGGGGAACACGAGCACGAGCTGCTGCTCGTCGAACAGCAGCCGCTGGACGTTGGCCGGGTGCGCCGCGACGCCGCCGATCTTCGGGACCAGCATCGAGAAACCCGGGAAACCCTTGAAGAAGTGCTCGACGGTCAAGTTGAGCGGCCGGGGGCGCGGGTGTTCCTCCTTGATCGCCTTGGCGATCATCGCTGCATCGGGCGGCAGTGCGCCGGAATGATTGGAGACGAGCAGCGCGCCCCCGTCGGCGGGGACGTTCTCGATCCCCTCGACCTCGCAGCGGAACCAGTAGTTGTAGAAGAAGTCGAACAGCAGGCGGTCCATCACGCCCTCGACCCGCTCCGAGCGGCCCCAATCGGTCAGGCGGCGATCCGGCTCGACACCGGGCAGCTGGCGCCGCAGTTCGGTCCTGCGAGCGAGCTCCGTGCCGCGGTCGGGCCCGTCCCCCGAGGCGCCCCGGTCGGGATCTTCTACGGGGAGGCTGAGTCGCTCATCGGCCATCGCGCGATTGTGTCAGGTGGGGCTCGAGCGCCTCTCGCAGCTCGGGCCAGTCGGCCGCGCCGATCGCCTTGCCAGACCGGACGAGCTCGACATTCCAGGGATGGACGATCGTCGCGGCGGTGATCCCGCGTTCGAGGGCACCGGCAATGTTGATCGGGCTATCGTCGATCAGGATGTCGATCTCGAGCTCAACGCAGCGGCTGATCTTGTCGTAGGAGCAGTGCAGGTCGTCGAACGGCAGCCCGATCGCCTCCAGCCACTTCCCCGTCGCTCCGAGCGCATCGGTCGACCGGTGGCTCGTGATGTGGATCCAGTGTCCGGCTCGGTGCCACTCGCAAACCGTCTCGACGGCGCCCGAGTACGGAACCGCGCCGAGCACGTTCGCCTCGGAATGGGTCTCCCGGACGCAGTCGACGATCTGCTCGCGATCAAGCCCCGGGATTCCCCAGTCGTCCTGGGTGTCGTAGGGCAGCGCCACGCCGTAGCGCTGCTGCGCGATCTCGGCGAGCAGATCCCAGTAGGGGTGCAGGGTGGAATCGATGTCCAGTGCGATCTTCGCCATCTCTCGGTACGGTAGGCGGCAGGTGGCACGCGCGCGTTCACATCTGGCTGACGAGCGCATCTACCGCAGCGTCGGCCGGGTTCTGCCGTCCAACGCGCGGCCGGCCGCGATTCGCGCCGCAGGGCGAGCCGATGCCGACTACGGCGCCCCGGGAACGCCCGACTGGCGTGAGATCGACTGGAGCGAGCACGTCCATGACGTGACGATCGCCGGCCGGCGAGTCCGCTACGCCGACTACGGATCGGGCCCCGAGGAGCCGGTCGTCTTCATCCACGGCTGGACGAGCAATTGGCAGTGCTGGCTGGAGAACATCCCCGCGATGGCGGCCGCCGGCCGACGGGTGATCGCCCTCGACCTGCCGGGCAGCGGGCTGTCGGAGATGCCGGTCGAGAAGATCTCGATCTCCGGCTATGCCCGGACCGTCGAGGCCCTCTGCGAGCATCTCGGCCTCGCGACGATCGTCGTGATCGGCAACTCGATGGGCGGCTTCATCTCCGCCGAGCTCGCGATCGCCCAGCGTTCGCGCGTCGAGCGGCTGGTGCTTGTCTCGGCGGCGGGCATCTCGAGTGCCAGCATGCGCAACGGCCCGGCGATCGCCTTCGGACGCGCGCTCCAGTTGGGCGTCGGCCAGCGCTGGAAGCACACCACCAGGCACCCGATGCTCGTGCGCCCGCGGCTGCGTCACGCCGCCGTTTCCACGATATTCCGCCATCCGACGAGGATCTCCACCGACCTGCTCTACGAGATGATGGGCGGGATGGGCCGCGAGGGCTTCTACGACCAGCTGATCGCCAACATCAGCTACGACTACACGGAGCGGCTCGGGGAGATCGCTGCGCCGACGCTCGTGGTCTGGGGTCGCGAGGACGGGCTCGTTCCAGTCGCCGACGCCTACGAGTACGACCGGATCATTCCCGATTCGCGCCTGCTGATCCTCGAGGACACCGGCCACGTTCCGATGGCCGAGCGACCGCAGACCTTCAACACGGCGGTACTTTCGTTCGTCGAGGAAACCGGATCGGCGAACGAGCCCGGCAGCCACCAGGCCGCCGTTCAGTCCGCCTAGCTCGTCAGCGCGCCCTCGGAGGCCGACCCGACGTGCCGCGCGTACTTGCCCAGCACGCCGGTCTTGTAGGGCGGCTCGGGCGATTCGTACTCCGCGACGCGCCGCGCGATCTCGTCGGGCTCCAGCTCGACGTTGAGCTCGCGGTTGGGAACGTCGAAAGCGATCATGTCGCCGTCGCGGACGGCCGCGATCGGACCGCCGTGGACGGCCTCCGGAGCGACATGCGCGGCCATGAATCCATGCGTGGCCCCCGAGAACCGGCCGTCGGTGAGCAGCGCGACCGAGTCGCCCAGGCCCTCTCCGATCAGCGCCGCCGTCACGGCCAGCATCTCGCGCATGCCGGGCCCGCCGGCGGGACCCTCGTTGCGGATCACCACGACGTCGCCGGGTTCGATGCTCTGGCTGGTCACGGCCGCCATCGCCTCCTCTTCGGACTCGAACACCCGGGCCGGGCCCCGGTGCTCGAGCCGCTCGTGACCGGAGAGCTTGACGACGCAACCCTCGGGGGCGAGCGTGCCGCGGAGGATCGCGAGACCGCCGTGGTCCTTGATCGGCTCGCTGACGGCGCGGACGACCTCTTGGCCGGCCGCCTCCTCCGCCATCGAGGCTTCCTCCGCAACTGTCCGACCGGTAACGGTGATCGCTCCCTCGTGGATCAGGCCGCCCTCGATCAGCCGTTGCATCACCAGCGGGACGCCGCCGGCGCGGAACAGGTCGGCCGCGACGAACCGCCCGCCGGGTTTGAGGTCGGCGAGCAGGGGCGTCGCCCAGTTGATCCGGTCGAAATCGTCGATGTCGAGCGCGACCCCCGCTTCGTTGGCGACCGCGAGCAGATGAAGCACGGCGTTGGTCGAGCCACCCGTCGCGGCGACCGAAGCGATCGCGTTCTCGAGCGAATCCTTCGTGATGATCGCGCTCGGGCGCAGATCGCGCTCGATCAGATCCATCACGAGCCGGCCGCAGTCACGGGCGACCTGCCCCTTCAGGCCGTCCTCGGCCAGGACCATCGAGCTGCCGGACGGGGAGATCCCGAGCGCCTCGAAAGCAACCGCCATCGTGTTCGCAGTGAACATGCCGGCGCAGGCGCCGGCGCCGGGGGAGGCGACCTTCTCGAGCTCCGCGAGGTCGGCATCGGACATGTCTCCGGCGGCGTGGGCGCCGACGGCCTCGAAGACGTCCTGGATCGTGACGTCCTTGCCGCGGAACTTCCCGGGTGCGATCGAACCGCCGTAGAGCATCAAGCCCGGGAGGTCGAGCCTCGCCAGCGCCATCACGCAGCCGGGGATCGTCTTGTCGCAGCCCGACAGCGCGACAATGCCGTCGAATGCGTAGCCACGGGCGACGAGCTCGATCGAGTCCGCAATCACCTCACGGCTGACGAGCGACGCCTTCATCCCCTCGGTGCCCATCGTGATGCCGTCAGAGACGGCGATCGTGTTGTACTCCATCGGCGTCCCGCCAGCCGCACGAACACCATCCTTGACCTTCTCGGCGAGGCGTCGGAGGTGGAAGTTGCACGGCATCGTCTCGGTCCAGGTGTTGGCGATCGCGACAATCGGGCGCGAGAGCGCCTCGCGGTCGAAGCCGATCCCGTGGTAGTAGGCCCGCGCGGCGGCGCGCTCGGGACCCTCGAGCATGGCGCGGCTACGCAGGCGGCGAGGCGGGGGGTCGCTCATCGGCTCAGCTCGCGCTCGCGGCAGCCGGGCCGCTGCGCCCCCGCTGTCGGTCCCATTCGGAAAGCCGCCAGAGGTCGCGCCGAATACGGCCCGGATCGACCTGGCGGCCCGGAAGGTGCATGTTCGAGTCTGCGATCAGCCTGCGCTCATCGCCGGTCAGCGCCATCCACTTGGCGAGCACATCATCGGAATCCGGCAGGCGGGTGCGGGCGATCGCTCCCGTCAGATCGGGGAACTCGACGCAGTACTCACTCAGCAGCTCCGAGGTCGAGGGGACGAACGCGACGACCGGCTTGTGGGGATAAATCAGATACGCGTAGTCGGCGGCGGAGCCGTCCAGCGGCGTGAGCCCGCCCGGTACCCGGATGAACCCGAGGTCGCGATACATCTCCCACTCCTCGTCGTTGACGCAGGAGCGCAACAGCTCGCGGGCGCGTTGCTCGGCGCGGCGC
>JACCVG010000057.1 GCA_013698335.1 Thermoleophilaceae bacterium | reverse complement strand
CGTCCATACCGGCGGCGCCCTCGGTGGGCCCGCCCGCACGCCCGAGCAGCGGCGACGCGAGGCCGGCCAGGGGCGAGGTGAGCGCCACCCCGCCGAGCCGCCATCAGCAGACCGTCGCGCGACGGATGGCCGAATCGAAGGCGACGGCCCCCGACTACTCGCTGACGATCACGATCGACATGACCAACTGCACCGAACTGCGCGAGCGGATGCGCGAGCTCGCCGACCCGGCACCGACCCTCAACGACATGATCGTCAAGGGGGCCGCGCTCGCTTTGCGCGAGTTCCCGCGGCTGAACGGCGCCTACCGGGACGGCCAGTTCGAGAGTTATTCGCGGGTCAACGTCGCGATCGCAGTGGCCACCCGCGACACGGTCCTCGCCCCGACGATCCACGACGCCGACGAGCGGTCGCTAGGCGACATCGCCCGTCGCTCGCGTGAGCTGATCGAGCGGGCGCGGACTGGGGCGATCACGCAGCCCGAGCTCTCGGGAGCGACCTTCACGATCTCGAACCTCGGGATGTACGGGGTCGAGACGTTCACGGGCGTGATCAGCCCACCACAGGCCGCGCTGCTGACGGTCGGCGTCGCGAGGAACCAGCCGGTCGTCGATGAGTTCGGCAGAATCGTCGCGCGCGAGCTGATGTCGGCGACGCTCACCTGCGACCACCGCATCCTGTTCGGTGCCGAAGCCGCCCGCTATCTCGCCCGTCTCAAGGAACTGCTGGAACAGACGGCGGCGCTGGCGCTGTAGCCGTCAGCCGCAGGTAGGCAAGCGTCCAGTAGGCGTGGCCGAACGTGCCCACCGCGCCGGCGGTCGCCAGCATCAGCGGGAAGAGGATCAGGAGGGCGACGCCGCCGGCGACGATCGCGGCCGTCTGAAGCCCAGCGATCAGCAGCCCGATGGCGGGCAGGCCGAGCATCAGCCCCACGAGCGCAGCCGCGATGAACAGCGCGAGCAGGGCGCCGATCGCGATCGCGATCGCGATCAGGAAGACGAGGAGAGAGGTGCCGACCCGCGAGCGGAATAGTCGATAGCCGAAGCGGATCGCATTCCGCGCGCCGCCGCCGTCGAGGACGATCCTTCGCACGGCGAACTGGTTGACGATCGATACCAACGATCCGAGCACGATCAGAGCGACGATCGCGAGCAGGCCGACCGTGACGCCGGTGACGATGCGGGCGACCAGGTCCTCGGTCGAAGCGAACACCGCGAAGGTGACCCCGCCGAGCGGGACGCCGATCAGGATCAGGCCGGCGAGGGCGATCAAGAAGATCAGCAGCAGCACCTTGAAAACGTGCCAGATGTTCGCGCGACCGGCACGCCAGGTGGAACCGAAGGACCGCGCTTCGCCGCGATCGATTGCGGCGACCGAATCGGCAAGGCCGCCTTGCGAGATCAGCGCGAGCAGGATGAGCGCGACGAAAAGGACGAGCACGGCGCCGGCGATCAGCCCGATCTCGACTGGACCGAGGGAGGACACCGTTCCGAGGTCCGCGGCGAAGGCCTCCGACTCGCCAAAGTCGCTGCTGGACTGGAAGTTGAACGACGGCGGGCTGAACCCGCTGCCGACGAAGAACCCGAAGAACCACAGGTAGCGGTTCTCCCAGGTGATCCTGAGCGCCCTGCTGACGAGCTCGCCGTAGTTCATGAGTCCTCTCCCCATCGAAAACCGGTTGGCGCGATCGCCGGCGCGAGCGGTGTGTCGGGTTCGCTGTCGGCGACCACAGGTGTATTGAACCCGCTCGGCGCGACGTCATTGGGGGTGTCGGGATGAAAGATCGACGCGAGGTATTGGATCTGGCCACGGCCGACCCCCAGTTCGGACTGCCCACCACCGTAGGCCCCGACGCCGCGCTCGTCGAGCACGTCATAGAAATGAAACAGCGCCTCGAGCGAGCCGACGCGCGAGGGCTTGACGTTGACCATCTCCGGCGCGAAGGGCAGTGCATCGACGTCGGCAACCGAATGGATCGGAGCGTCCCAGGTGATCCGATTACGGTAGGGACGCAGCGCCTCGTCGGCTTCGGCGAGGGTCAGGTCCGGATCCTCGAGCCAGGCGTCCGGAAAAGCCTCGGCGAGCGTCCGGTAGAGCTCCGGATCGGTGTCGACGTCGACCGGCGTCCCGCGATAGTGACCTTTGAGATCAAGCGAATCGATCCGGTCGGTGTCGACGAGGCGGCTGATCAGTGCCTCGTCCCAGGAGTTGGTCGGGTCGAGCTTGAACTTGATCTCCGGGCGCGTGGCCGCGATCCGCTCGAGGCGGTCGAGCGTTGGCGGCTCGCCGAGCCGCATCGACACGACGAAGTTGACCGGCCGAGGCTCGCGGCCGAGTTGCTCGACGAGCGAGCGTCCGGCCTGGCGGAGGGCGAGATCCAGCGCGGCCGACTCGAACGCCCAGCGGCGGTAGATCGGCGAGACGTCCATGATCGCGGGGCCGGCCGGAAACAAATCGAGCCCGCCGACGTGCTCGCAAAACGACGCGAGCGTCCAACTCCCCGCGAGCGGCAACACCGGCCCGAGGTCCTGCTGGGCGACGTGGTCAAGGCCGTCGTAGGTAACGTCCTCGCCGATGCCTTCGTGGCCTCCGCCGGTGAGATGGATCAGCGTCGTGAGGCGCGGCTGATCCATCCCGGTATCGCCCTCGAGCGCTTCGAGCTCGTAACGCTCGATCTCGAGTGGGAGGTCGGCGAGCAGGTCGAAGGTGGCCATGGCGCGCAGTCTAGGGCGCAGTAGTGCTGACGTAACCTCCAAGAGGCATGGAGAGCATCGGTTGATCGACGGGGAGCCCATCGCACGTGATGGCCAGTCTCGGCCGACCGTGGGGAGCTACCGGTTCCACACTATCTGGAGCGTTGCCGCACCGCTCCAAGCGGTCTGGGACGTGATCTTCGACGCCGAGCGCTGGCCCGAGTGGTGGCGGGGGGTCGAGCAGGTGAGGGCACTCGATCACGGGCGCGGCGAGCTGAAGATCGGCAGCCGGACCGAGCAGGTCTGGCGCAGCCGACTGCCCTACAGCGTTCGATTCGAGACGGTCACCGATCGCGTCGAGCCGTTGCGGCTGATCGAAGGGCGGGCCGAAGGCGACCTGCGCGGGACGGGCGTCTGGCGCTTCGACGCCGCAAGCGACGGTACGACCGTCAGCTACGACTGGCATGTCGAGACGACATCACGAAGGCTGAACAAGCTGGCGCCGCTTGCCCGGCCCGTCTTCCGCTGGAACCACGACTGGGTGATGCGCCAGGGCGGCAAAGGTCTGGCTGAGAGGGCAGCCGTTACGGATCGTTGAAGTAGACGGCGTTCGGCCGCTGGTCGGAGTCACGCGTGATCAGGGGCGGCGTCTCCTCGGTGTCGACGAACATGCAGAACGCGCGCGTTCGATCGTCGAGCGCGATGCAGGTGCGGAAGTAGCCGTCCTCGTCGGTCGGGAAGGTGTTCGCGGTCTCGAGGTTGCGCTGGATCTCCGGCGCTCCGAGGTCGCGAACGTAGTCACGCACGGCGGCGCCGAGTCGCTCTGTGCGCTCGGTCTCGGAAACGACCAGCGGCTGGTTGCCGAGCCCCGTGATGACGAGACCGACCGTCCCGAGCGCCAGCAGCGTCGTTCCGACGCGGTCGGAGTAGACCTCCAGCGGGGTCTCGGCGTCGCGCTCGGCCAACCGCCGCGCGAGCCACGGCGCGATCGCGGCGACCAGGAACAGGTTGGAAAACGAGGAGACGATCAAGGCGGGCACGAGCGCGAAGCCGCCCGGCAGCGGCGGCAGCAGGTGGAGGATCAGCCCGTCGGCGACCGTGAGCACCACGAACGTCGGCCACTGCCAGGCGCCGCGCAAGCGCCAACGCAGCCGTCGCTGGGCGAAACTCGGTTCGTCGGCCATCGCCTGAGAGTACGATCGATGCATGGCCGATGAACTCTGGGTGGCGCAGCTCGGCGTGATCGAGTACGCGACGGGTGTCGTCCTGCAGGAGCGGATCCGCAGCGCGCGCCAGGCCGGCGACATACCCGACGTGCTGCTGCTGCTCGAGCACGAGCCGGTGTACACGAGGGGTCGCCGCTCGGCCGCCGCCGACCTCCCGATGGGTGAGGCCTGGTACCGCTCGCAAGGCATCGCCGTGAGCGAGACCGACCGCGGCGGAAAGGTGACCTACCACGGCCCCGGACAGCTCGTCGGGTATCCGATCATGGCGATCGGCGACGTCCACGCCTACGTCCGCTCGATCGAGGCCGCCCTGATCACAGCGCTCGCCGAGGAGGGCATCACGGCCGGGGCGCGCGAGGGGCTGACCGGAGTCTGGGTGCAGGAGCGCAAGATCGGCTCGGTCGGGCTCCACGTCCAGCGCGGGATCACGACCCACGGCTTCTCGGTCAACGTCGACGGCGACCTCCAGCCTTGGGAGTGGATCGTCCCGTGCGGCATCGAGAACGCCCGCATGACCTCGATTCTGCGCGAGACCAAGAACCGCTCGATGAACTGCTTCCGGAAGCGCGCCGCCTACAGGTTCGCCGAGGCGTTCGGGCGGCGCCAGAGGCTCGTGTCGCTCGAGACGATTCTCGCCGGGACGCGCGCCGAGGCGTTCGTTTGAGCGCCACCCGCAGCCGCGCAAACCCGGGCGGGGCACGGGAGCTCGGGATGGGCGAGGTCCACGCCTTCCGCTCGCGCAAGCCGCCGTGGTTCAAGGTGCCCGCGCCCGGTGGGGCGCGCTACCGTGATCTGAAGCGACTGATCGAGGGCGAAGGACTCCACACCGTCTGCGCCGAGGCGGCCTGCCCGAACATCGGCGAGTGCTGGGAGCGGGGCACGGCGACGTTCATGATCCTCGGCGATACCTGCACCCGGCGGTGCGGGTTCTGCAACGTCAAGACCGGGCGGCCGACCCATGATGACCCGCTCGAGCCGTTGCGTGTCGCCCAGATGATCAGCAAGATGGGTCTGCGCCACGCAGTCATCACGAGCGTCGATCGCGACGATCTGCCGGACCTCGGCTCGCGCGCCTTCGTCGGTGTCATTCGAGCGACCAGACGGCTGGCGCCGGACTGCAAGGTCGAGGTACTGACACCGGACTTCCGCGGCGAGGAGATGCCGCTCGCGCGCGTCATCGCCGAGCGCCCGGAGGTCTTCAACCACAACGTCGAGACGGTCCCGCGACTCTATCCGCTCGCGCGCCGCGGCTCGCGATTCCTGCGCTCCTGCCGGGTCCTCTACAACGCCAAGCAGATCGGTGGTGAGGCGGTCGTGACGAAGTCCGGCCTGATGACCGGGCTCGGCGAGACCAAGGAGGAGCTGATCGAGACCTTTGGTGTGCTGCGCGAGCACGACGTCCAGGTGCTGACCGTCGGCCAGTACCTGCGGCCGACCGAGAACCACCTGCCGATCGCTCGCTACTGGCACCCGGACGAGTTC
>JACCVG010000119.1 GCA_013698335.1 Thermoleophilaceae bacterium | reverse complement strand
GCGAGCAGCAGCTCCTTGGCCTTGCGCGAACCCTGTGAGTTGACGCGCTCGCCGACGAGCGTCGGCGCCGGCTCCTGGACGAGCGCGGCGGCGGTCATCATGCTCGAGAGCCGCGGCGGTCCGGGCGCGGGGCGCGGGGCGATTTCGTGCTCGCCGACGCGCTCGACGATCGCGCGGATGTGATCGGGCGTCGTCCCGCAGCAGCCGCCGACGATCGAGACGCCGTAGCGCTCGACGAACTCGCCAAGCGTCGCGGCCAGCGGCTCGGGCTCCTCGGGGAAGATCGTCTCGCCGTCGGGGCCCTGGAGCGGCAGACCGGCGTTCGGGATGCAGTGGACCGGCACCGGCGAATGCTCGCCGAGGTAGCGGATCGCATCGCGCATGTCCTCGGGGCCTGTCGAGCAGTTGAGCCCCAGTACGTCGACGCGCAGCGCGACGAGCGTCGTCAGCACCGCCTCGATGTCGGTCCCCAGCAGCATCTTGCCGCCGTTCGGCAGCAGCGACACCGAAGCCTGGATCGGCACAGCGCGGCCGAGCTCGGAGAAGGCGTCACGCGCGCCGAAGATCGCGGCCTTGACCTCGAGGATGTCTTGCGCGGTCTCGATGATCAGCAGGTCGCTGCCGCCTTCGACGAGCCCGAGCGACTGCTCGCGGAAGACCTCGCGCAGCTCGTGGAAGCGGATCGCCCCGAGGGTGGGGTCGTCGCTCGCCGGCAGATGACCGGTCGGACCGATCGACCCGGCGACGAAGCGGTGCTCGCCCGCGGCCTTGCGCGCGATCTGCGCCGCCTTGAGGTTGATCTCGTGGGTGTGCTCAGCGAGCCCCCACTCCTCGAGCTTGATCCGGCTGGCCTGGAAGGTGTCCGTCTCGAGCACCTCGGCGCCCGCGTCGAGCATCGAGTTGTGGACGTCCTCGATTACGTCGGGGCGATGGAGGATCAGCGCTTCGTGGCACTTACCCTGGAGCCCACCGTAGTCGGCTTCGGTGAGGTCGAACTGCTCGAGCGTCGCGCCCATGCCGCCGTCGAAGACGATGATTCTCTCGCGGGTGGCTGCCCTGTAGTCGCGCTCAGGCATAACGCCCCATGGTAGCCCGAGATCAGGTGCGGAACTAGACGGACATGTCGCGGGCGGGGGGCTAGGACGAGCGGGTGTTCGCGAGAATCAACTCGACCGTCTCGGCCGGCCTGTCCCAATACGAGAAGTGGCCGCAGCGATCGAGCCACTCCAGGCTCGCATCCGGGAACAGACGCTGGGCGGTCTCGGCCTGGCTCGGAAGCGTCACGAGATCCTGCCTGCCCCAAACGATCATCGCCGGTCCGGGTAAGGATCCCGCTGGTGCCCCCTCCTGCACGGGCCCGTTGACCAGGCCGTCGAGCGCGGTCAAGGTCGACGGCGAGCGCGCGAAGCTGCGCATCTCGGGCAGCATCAGCTGCTTTCGCAGCGCCCACGGGCGCGGGGAGAGCTGGCCGAACAGCAGCGTCCGCGTGACCGGGTTGCCGGTCAGGAACGGCATCAGCGGCTGGAGCAGCTTGATCAGGCGGATCGAGATTCCGGTCGAGATGTTGAAGAACCGCTTCTGTCCCGCGCTCCAGAAGCCACCCGGAGCCAGCGCGACCGTCGATCCGACGACCCCCCGTCGGGCGAGCTCGAGCACGAGCCGCGCGCCCGCGGAGACGCCGACCGCGTCGACCCCACGAAGATCTTCGGCGTCGAGGAACGCGGTCACTGCGTCGGCCATCGCAGGGATCGTCACAGCCCCAGGGAGCGGCGGAGTCTCGCCGAAACCAGGCAGGTCGACGATCACCAGCTCGCGGTCGCCGGCTAGCTCATCGGCGATCGCGTTCCAGGAGGAGAGGTTGCCCCCGAGACCGTGCACCAGGAGCAGTGGCGGACCGGAGCCCCGGCGTACATGGTTGAGCGACATCGTCGGCGACGCTATCAAGGGCGATCGCGGCCCGTCCATAAGGTTCCCCGGTGGCCGGTTCCACCCTTGAGACGCTTTCGCAGGAGATCGTCGGCTGCCGCGCCTGCCCGCGGCTGGTCGAATGGCGCGAGCAAGTCGCGCGCGAGAAGCGTGCGGCGTTTCGCGAGCAGGCCTACTGGGGCAAGCCGGTTCCGGGCTTCGGCGACCCGCGGGCGCGGATCCTCGTGCTCGGCCTCGCGCCGGCCGCTCACGGCGCAAACCGCACCGGCCGCGTCTTCACCGGTGATCGCTCCGGCGACTGGCTGTTCGCGGCGATGCACCGGGCGGGGCTCGCCAACCAACCGACGTCCGACCACATCGATGACGGACTGCGGTTGAGCAATGCCTACGTCGCCGCAGCGGTCCGCTGCGCCCCGCCCGAGAACAAGCCGACACCGGAGGAGCGGGACAACTGTCTGCCCTTTGCGCGCGTTGAACTCGACCTGCTCGAGGAGGTCCGCACGATCGTCTGCCTCGGGGCCTTCGGCTGGGATGCGGCCTGCCGTCTGCTGGCGATCAGGCCTAAACCGCGGTTCGGGCACGGTGCCGAGCACTCGGTCGAGGGCGGCCCCAGCCTGCTCGGTTGCTTCCACCCCAGCCAGCAGAACACGTTCACCGGCAAGCTGACCGCCGCGATGCTCGACGAAGTGCTCGCGCGCGCAGTCGAGCAGGCAACCGGAGGCTGCCGTAGAACCTGACCAGGACGACTATCGTCAGAAACCGAGCAATCCACGAATCGGGGAGATGAGATGTCCTACCGTGTCAAGCTGTTCGCCGGCGTGCTGGCCTTGAGCCTCGCGTCAGGTGCGTCGATCGCCACCGCGCAGAGCGGCGACGACAACAAGGATCCGGATACGTTCTACGCCGAGCTCAAGGGCGACGGCGGCGGCGCAGCGATCGTGAGCCTCCAGAGCGACCGGCGAGTCTGCGTCACCGTCGCAGCCGAGGACTTCCTGCCGGACAGGGTCGACATCAAGGCCGGCGGGAACAAGGCCAAGTTCAAGCTCGACGACGAGAGCGGCCAGCGCGAGTGCGAGAACGAGCGCGGCATCAACGAGAACCTCGCCGACGGAGACAAGGGCAAGATCGACGTCAAGGGTGAGGGCGACAAAGCCGACGGCAAGCTGAAGGAAGCGCTGGTCGACTAACCGAGCGCTTCTCCGTCAACGGTCGACGCCCGGGCTGCTGAGAGCC
>JACCVG010000034.1 GCA_013698335.1 Thermoleophilaceae bacterium | reverse complement strand
CAACTGACCCTCGAGGAGATCGTCCTGCTCGACGAGGCCTACACGAGCCTCGGGGCCCGTCAAGCCCCCTCCTTGCGCCGCTTGGCGAGACGCGCGCTTCGCGCGAGCTCCCAATCGCCGAGGCGCGCGGGCGACACGAACTCCTATCGGCATATCGTCGGTCGACCACCCTCGGGGCCCGGCCCTCAGAACCCCTGAAAACACGTCGGGTTCCCGCCGCGATCGGTTTGGTGTCAACCGCGGTTGGCCTGGGTAGGTCCCAGGAGCGGCGGCCGTCGCTGTATGGGCAACCCCTGCCTGCTCGTGCGCGCGGTCGCCGCACCTACCACCGCGGCGCCTCCCCGGCGACGCCAGGTCGGCTGTTGATGGTTACCCTGGGTTGCTCTGGCGTCGTCGGCTCGCGGTGCGCTGCCCGCAACCGGCCGCTGCGCGTAGGTCTAGACATGAACGACACCTCGAAAGCAACAGTCACCCGTGAGCGCCTGCGTGGGGCTAGCGCCCTACTGTGCGCCCTCACGTTCGTCCTGGCGGGGATCGCCGCGCCACCGGCTCACGCCAAGCGGGCGACATGCGCCGGCGAGAAGGCGACGATCGAGAAGGGCGGTGGCAACGACAAGATCAAGGGCAGTAACAAGGACGACGTGATCGTCACCGGTGAGGGCAACGACAACGTAGAGGGCGGCGGCGGGGATGACTTGATCTGCGGCGGCAGTGGGACCGACAACCTGCTCGGGGGACCTGGTCACGACAAGGTCTTCGGCGAAGGCGAGGGCGACGACATCATCGGCGGGGACGGCAAGGACACGCTCAAGGGCGGCGACAGCTTCGACAACCTCGTCGGCGAAGCCGACAACGACAAAATGTCGGGCGGCCCCGGGGTCGACCACCTCTATGGTGGCGAGGGCAACGACCGCCTCGACGGCAACGACGGCGACGACACCCTGGTCGGCGAGGAAAAGACCGACAAGCTGACCGGCAAGGACGGCAACGACGTCTTGCTCGGCGGCGCGGGCAACGACCGCCTCTCGGGGGAGCGCGGTTTCGACCTGGTGTTCGGCGGCGCCTCCAACGACACGCTGTTCGGCGGCCAGGAGGACGACCGGCTCTTCGGCGGCACCGACAACGACGAGATCATCAGCGGGCCTGGGAACGACGTTGTGATCGGTGACGGGGGCAGCGACAAGATCGAGGGCCTCGCCGGCAACGACGTCTTGATCGGCGGTGGCGTCAACGACAAGATCCTCGGCGGCGCAGGCAACGATCAGGTGTTCGGCTCCAACGGCCGGGACAGCGTCGATGGCGAGGCCGGCAACGACATAGTCCTCGGCCAGGACAACGACGACATGGTCTCCGGCGGGCCCGGCAACGACACGCTCGACGCCGGCAAGGACGAAGATGTCTGCAACGGCGGCGCAGGCGTGGACACCGATGTCGGCCGTGAGCGCTGCGAGCGCCGTACCGACATCGAGTTGGTCGCCCCCGTGGCCTTGCCCGCGCCATTCGGCACCTGCGGCGGCAGGCCGGTGACGATCGTTGGCACAGCCGGCAACGACCGGATCGATGGAACCGCCTTCAAGGACGTGATCTCCGGCCTCGCCGGCAACGACGTGATCGAGGGCAACGGTGAGGAGGACATCATCTGCGCCGGCCCGGGCGCCGACAGCGCATCGGGCGGCCGCGGACCGGACCGCGTGATGGGCGACGACGGCGACGACAACGTCGCCGGCGGAGACTCCAACGACACCGTGATCGGTGGTCCGGGCGACGATGCGGTCCTCGGCGAGGACGCCGCCGACAAGGTCTTCGGTGGCGACGGCAACGACGTCCTGACCGGCGACAACGGCGCCGACGGAATGGGCGGCGGCCTTGGTGATGACATCCTGGTCGGCGACGAGGACGACGACAAGCTCGCCGGGGATCCGGGTGGGGACCAGCTGATCGCCGGTGGTGGCTCCGATACCGGGCTCGGCGGCCCTGGATCGGACGTCGTCTATGGCGGCAGCGGCAACGACGACATCTTTGGCGGCGAGGACGGCGACGAAATGCTCGGCGCCAGCGGCAAGGACAAGATCAAGGCCGACGAGGCCGACGACGAGCTCTTCGGTGGAGCCGATCGCGACAGCTGCAACGGCGGCGGCGGGAGCTCTGATCTCGACTTCGAGTGCGAGAAAACCAAGGGAATCCCGTAGCCCAGTCCGTTGTTCGTTCCGCCGCTGATCACGGCTACAATCCCGCCGAGTAACCGCTTCCTCCGTTAGGGTTACCTAACCAGATCATGGAATCTCGAGCTCGCCGCACAGACACGCTGAAGGCATCCCCGCGGATGTTCGACTCCGAGCTGCTCGACAGGCTCTCGCGCGTCCATCCCGCCGTCCCGGTGCTGATCTTCGTCCCGGCGATCTCGCTGATGCTCGCGAACGCCTTCGGAGCGCTCGCGCCGATCGAGGTCCTGGCCTGGGCGGTCGGCGGGTACTTCTTCTGGACGTTGACCGAGTACTGGCTCCACCGCGTCGTCTTCCACTTCGAGCCCGAGGACGGAATCGGCGCCCGGCTCCACTGGATCATGCACGGCGTCCACCACGACCATCCGAACGACCCGATGCGCCTCGTGATGCCGCCGTCGGTCAGCATCCCGCTCGCAACGCTCTTCTTCCTCGGCTTCTGGGGTGTGCTCGGATTCGATCGGGCGCTGGCGTTCGGCGGCGGCTTCCTGCTCGGCTACCTGGCCTACGACATGCTCCATTACTACCTGCATCACTTCACGCCGACGACCCGCGCCGGAAAGATGCTGCGCACGGCCCACATGCGCCACCACTTCCAGGACCACGAACGCGGGTTCGGCGTCAGCGCGCCCTACTGGGACCGCGTGTTCGGGACGCCCACCCGGGGGCGCTCGGACGGCTCTTAGAAGCTGCAGCGCGCGACGACCGTCTCGAGGTCGTGCGCGCGCCATCGGCGTGCATCGATGCGGCTGAGAGGACTCGAACCTCCACGGGGTTGCCCCCACGGCGACCTGAACGCCGCGCGTCTACCAGTTCCGCCACAGCCGCGTGACGCAGAGAGGCTAGCTCAGCCTCCGATCGAACGCGCGACGATCGCGTCGAAGACACGGTCGGGAAGGAGCTTCTCAATGCGCGCCTGGATCGCCGCGTCGGTACCCACGAGGTAGCGGGTCTTGGGCCGTCGCGACGTCAGCGCGTGCTCGATCGCCCGGGCGACCTTGCGCGGCTCGATACCGCGCTCGGCGGTCTTGTCGAGCACTGCCTGGTAGTCGTCCAGCGCCACTCCGTAAAGCCGCTCGCCCTCCGCTGGCATCGACTCACGGATCTCATCGGCCTGCTTCTGCCCACGCTCCCAAATATTGGTTGCGACGCTACCGGGCTCGATCGCCGCGACGCGGATTCCCCAGGGCCGCAGCTCGCGCCGCAGCGCGTCTGTCACGGCCTCGAGGGCGAACTTCGACGCGTGGTAGGCGCCCATGAACGGAAAGGCGATCAGACCCCCGATCGAGGTCACGTTGACGATTCGGCCCTTGGTCGCGCGGAGGTGCGGCAGGAAGGCCTGCGTGACCGCGACGTGCCCGGTCAGGTTGACCTCGATCTGGCGGCGGAAGTCCTCGATCGGCAGGAACTCGAGCGGCCCGGGCACGGCGATGCCGGCGTTGTTGACCAGTCCGGCAAGACCGGAACCACCGGCAACGCGCTCGACCGCCGCGACGGCCGTCGCGATCGACGCTCTGTCGGTCACGTCCACGATCACGGTCGAGAACCGCTCCGAGGCATCCGCGGCCAGCCGCTCAGCATCGGCGGGCTTCCGAACTCCGGCGTGCACGGAGAAGCCGAGCTCGTCGAGGTGCATGGCGGTGGCCCGACCGATCCCGGTCGAAGCTCCCGTCACCACGATGTGTCGTCCGGCCGCGCTCAGGCGACTGAGTGTATGCCGCACTCGTCTTTGCTAGCGGCCGCCCAGCGCCCTTCGCGCCCGGCTCCGGGCTTGGTGCAGTGCGTGCAGCCGATCGAGGCGTAGCCACGATCGTGGAGCTCGTTGTAGGGCAGCCCGCGAGCGACTATGTAGTCCCAGACGTCCTTGTCGCTCCAATCGGCGAGCGGGTTGGCCTTCCAGAGCTCGTTCTTGGAATCCCACTCGACCTTGGCCGTCGAGCGGCGCGTCGCCGACTGGTCACGACGAACCCCGCTGATCCAGCCGTCGACTCCGCTCAGCGCGTCCGAGAGCGGGCTGACCTTGCGGATCGCGCAGCACGCGTCGGGGTCGCGCTTCCAGAGCTCGTCGCCGTGGACGGCGGCCTGGCGAGCGAGGCTCATTCCCTGGAAGACCTCGATCTCGACGTCGAAGAACTCCTCGGCCTCGCGCCACGTCTCGTACGTCTCCGGAAACAGCACGCCGGTGTCAAGCGTGAAGAAGCGGGCTTCGGGCGTGATCTGGGTGATCATGTCCATGATCACGGAGGTCTCCTTCTGGAAGGAGGCGGCGACATAGAGCCGCGGATGGAACCGCTCGACCATGTAGCCGAGCACCTCCTCGGCGGAGCTCTGCTCGAGATCCGGTGCGGGGACGGCGAGCCCCATCTAGATAGCGCACTCCCCTTCGCCCCTGACCACCTGGAAGGGCTCCTTCTTGGTCCAGTCCATGAAGAAGCTCATGTTCTCCAGGTTGAACTCGACCGGGAGCGAGAGCTCACGGACAGCGTCCTCGAAGTGCTTCGCGCCGACGCGGTCGGCGTAGAGGTTGAATTCCTCGTCGTCGGAGGCTCGTTCCGCGACGTACATTTTCACCCAGCGCTCGACCGCCTCGGGGACCCGCTTGGCGGGCAGCCGGACCTTGAGCCGCGTGCCGTAGATGACCTCGCCGCCCTCGTAGTTGCCGCCGATGTGCGCCACGTAGGCCGGTATCGTCTTGTCGCCGACCTTGATCGAAGCGCCGTAGAAGCCGATGTTGGCGATGTGGTGCTGGCTGCAACCGTTCGGGCAGCCGCTCATCTTCACGTGTATCCGCTTGGCCAGCGGATCGGTGATGTCCATCTCGGCGAGCCGCTCACGGACCGCCGCGTTGAGGCCCATCGAGGAGGTGATTCCCATTTTGCAGCTGTCGGTGCCCGGGCAGCTGACGACGTCGGTGATCGTGTCCGCGCCCGGCTCGTCGAGCGCGAGCTCGCCGAGCGCCTTCCAGACGCTGTAGATCGACTCGTCGCGCACCCAGCGCAGCACGACGTTCTGCTGAACGGTCATGCGGGCGTATCCGCCGCAGTGGTCGCGCATGATCTGGCCGAGACCGCGGAACTGCTCCGGGGTCAGGTCACCGCGAACTACGGCTACCTCGACGGCGTTGAAGCCGTTCTGGCGCTGCGCGGTCACGTTGTGCTCCGACCAGCGCTCGAACTCGGCGAGGTCGCCGTTCGGGCTCGCGTACTCGGCCGGGACGGCCGGCGCGTTGGCCTCCTCGTCGTGCTCGAAGGCGAGCCGCTCGACCGAGTAGTCGACGCCGTGGTGCCAGTCGCCCTCGAGCTCGGCGTCGACCAGCGTGCGGAACTCGTCCATACCGATCTTGTCGATCAGCACCTTGATCCGCGCGCGGGCGCGGTTCTTGCGCAGCCAGTCTTGGCGGTCGAAGATCCGCAGGCAGGCCTCAGTGACCTTGAGGTACTCGCCGTCGTCGGCGCGCACGAACTCCGACAGGGTCGGCGCAATGCGGGGCATGATCGAGGTCCCACCGCCGACGCGCATCTCGAACCCGCGCACGAGCTCACCGTCGATGTCGCGGACCCGCGGGATGAAGGCGATGTCATGGATGCCGGTGATCGCGCGGTCCTCGTCGGTCGCGGTGAAGGCGGTTTTGATCTTGCGCGGCATCAGCTGGCAGACGTCATGGCGGACGAAATAGCGCACGTAGGCGCCGACGTAGGGCGTCGGGTCGAACAACTCGTCCTCGCAGATCCCGGCCCACGGGTCGCCGGTCACGTTGCGGACGGTGTTGCCGCAGCCCTCGCGGGAGGACAGCTTGGTTGCCGAGAGCTCGCGAATCACCTTCGCCATGTCGGGCAGCGGGATGTGGTGGATCTGGATGTTCTGCCGGGTCGTGATGTGACCCTTGTCGAGCGGCGCGTAGCGCTCGACAACGTCGGCGAAAGCGTCCATCTGGTCAGGGGTGACGCCGCCGAAGGGCAACTTGATGCGGCACATTTGCACGGGGATCTCGGCGGCTTGGCGCTGGCCATAGACGCCCTGCTTGAGGCGAAAGCCGATGAACTGGTCCTCGGGAGTGTCGCCATCGAGGAACTTCGCGACCTCGTTGTCGAAGTCATCGAACTCCTGCTCGATGATCGGGATGATGTGGCCCGGGACGTTGTCGTAGACCTCGGGGTTGTCGATCGTCCCCTTGCGGCCCGCTGGCTTGGTCTCGGCAGAAGTCGGTTCCATCGGCTTTCGAAGCTCCTCCTCGCGCATTCGGCGCGGTGGCTCTCGTCAGTTCACGACCCAAAGTAGCAAAACCCGGCCGGGTTTCCGGGCATTCATTCTCCGCGGCGTGTGGCGCCGCCTTTCGAGCTGCCCGGATAGCCTTGCGGAATGGCTCGTCGAAGCATGCTTCTCGCGGGTCTGGTTTCGGCTGCGGCTGCGCTCGCGACGGCCACGCCGGCAACCGCCGCTCCGAACTGCCGGAACTCGGTGGAACCGCGCACGATCGCCTCGGGCCTTGGCACGCTCGAGTCGGTCATTGCCGGGCCCGATGGTCGTCTCTACTTCACCTCGGACGATGGGCTGCTGAGAATCTCTCGACCCGGCCGCACGCCGCAAACGGTCACGAGGCCGGTCGAGGCGCCCGGCGGGCTCGTCGTCGACGGCCGTCACCTGATCCTCGGCTACGGCACGAGCATCGCCGGCGGCGTCGGCGGCAACCTCCTACCGCGCGCCGGCCTGCTGCGGATCGATCCGAGGACCGGCGATTCACAGGTGCTCGTGAGAGGACTACAGATGGCGAACGGACTGGCTCGCGGGCGCGACGGGACGATCTATGCGTCAAACGATTTCGGGATCGGCATCGACCGCGTCCGAGGGACCCGCGTAGAGCTCAGCTGGGCGACGGCGATCTCGGGCAACGGGCTGGTGCTCAGCGAAGACGGCCGGTCGCTCTACGCGGCGCAGACCTTCCAGCCCGCCGCGATTCAGCGGATCGCAATCGACCGGCCGAAGCAGCCGAGCACCTTCGCGCGGCCCAACGGCCCGTTGGACATCTTCGCCGGGCTCGATGGGATGACCCGCGACGGCAGCGATCGGCTGTTCGTGGCGGCCAACCTGTTCGGCGAGGTATGGCGAGTCGATCGTGCCGGGCAGATCTGTGTCGTCGCCCGTGGCCTGAACATGCCGAGCGCCGTTGCCTTCGGAGGCGGCAAGCGCGGCTTCGAACGCAGGAATCTCTACGTGGTCGAGTTCGGCGGACGGGTCAGCGAGCTAGCCCGCGCGCGCAACGCGCGCTCGGGCTAGCGCTCAGGCGCCCGCGCAGCCGGGAATGCCCAGCTCCGCTCCGAGCCGTTCAGCCTCCGAGGTCAACTCGGCGGCCTCGGAGCCACCCTCTTCTGAGCCACCGTCGGGGTCGGGCTCGGCTCGGTAGCTGGCGCGCGCGGCGGCGAGCTCCTCCTGGACGGTGATGAACTCTTCGAGCGTCCCTTGGTCGGCCGGGTCGACGGCCAGCGTCCGGATCCCGTCGATGTAGGCCTGCTCGGCAGCGGCCAGCGACTTCTCGAACGCCGCGATTCCGTCCTCGCCCTTCGGCGTCGGCAGCGAGCCGACCGTGTCGCGGAACTCGGCGCACAGTCCGCCCGCGACATCGGCGGGCGCCCCGGCGCTCACGCCCGGATCGGTGGCGATCGACGAGGTCTCAGAGCCGCTGGTCGCGGTGGGTGCGGTGGCGCGCTCCCCTCCCCCACAGCCGGCGATCAGCAACGAGGCGGCTAGGACGGGGAGTGTCAGGCGCAGGTCGTTCATGGCGCGAACCTTACCCCTGTTCAGACGCTCTGGAAGAAGTTCAGCCCCCAGCCGTCGAGCAGCTTCTGGGCCTCGATGTTGAGCCGGGTCAACTCGTTGGTGTAGACGAGCGTCCCCATCACGACCAGCACACCCCCCGAGACGATCTGGATCGCCCGGTAGTGCCGCCGGATCCAGTCGAAGGCGTTCTGAGCGGCACCGAAGCCGAGCGCCGATACGAAGAACGGAATCGCCAGGCCGAGCGAATAGACGGCCAGGAGCAGCCCCGCCTCGGCGGTCGACTGAGTCGCCGCGAGACCGAGGATCGCGCCCAGCGTCGGGCCGACGCACGGCGTCCACGCGAGCGCGAAGGCGAGCCCGGCGATCACCGGCCCACCCCTACCTGCGCGCTCGATCAGGCCCGGGACGCGCCAGTCGCGGTTGAGGCCCGTCAGGAACGCCGAGCCGATGAACAACAGCCCCATCACGATGATCGCCGCGCCCGCGATCTTGCGCAGCAGCAGCTGGTTGCCCCCGAGCAGCGACCCGAACGCGGTCGTCGAGAGGCCGAGCAGGATGAAGACGAGCGAGAAGGTCGCGATGAAGATCAGGCTGCGGCCGAGCAGCGCCGAGCTCGGCCGCTCGCCCGCGACCGGAGGCTTGCCACCGGAGATCGCGGCCAGGTAGCCAGGCACCAGCGGCAGGCAGCACGGAGACACGAACGAGACGAATCCGGCAGCGAGCGCGAGCGCGAGGCTCGGGGAATCGACCATCGCCTGAATTATCGCGCCCCGTTACCCTTGCGCGCCGTGTCCACCACCGACCAGTCGAGCGAGTCCAGCAGCCGCGAGCTGCTCGAGGAGGTGGTCGAGCACCTCGCCTCGATCTACCGCCCGTCGTGCTCGCCCGGTGAGCGCGAGGCAGCCGAATGGATCGCCGAGCGCCTGAACGACCTCGATACGCCGGCGCGCGTGGAGCCCGAGGCGGCGTACGCCTCCTACTGGTGGACCCTCGCAACCTGGTGCGCGCTCGGCGTCCTGGCCGGGGTTCTCGGCCGTTCGCGCCGCTGGCTCGGCGTGTTGCTGGGAATCGTTTCGGGAGCCGGGATCGCGGATGAGATCTCAAACGGCCGCCGCCCACTGAGGCCGATCCTGCTGCGGCGCCAGACCGCCTGGAACGTCGTCGGCGAAGGTGGCGATCCGAGCGCCGAGCGCACCTTGGTGCTGCTGGCCCACCACGATGCGCCACACAGCGGCCTCGTCTTCGATCAGACGCTCCAGCGGAAGGCCGGCGAGCGGTTCCCCGACCTGATCGAGCGGACCAACACCGCGATCCCGATCTGGGCGCCCGTCTTCGGACCGCCGTTGCTCACCGCGCTCGGACTGCTGCTGCGCCGGCCCCGCCCGGTCTCGCTCGCCACGCTGTTCGGCATCGGAAGCACCGCGGCGTTCCTCGACATCGCCCGACGCCCGGCCGTCCCGGGCGCGAACGACAACCTGAGTGGAGTGGCGGCGATGGTGGCGGTCGCAGCCGCCCTACGGAAGCGGCCGGTCAGCGGACTGCGCGTGCTGTTCGTCTCCTGCGGAGCGGAGGAGTCGCTGCAGGAGGGAATCCGCCCGTTCATGCAGCGGCACGGTGCGCAGCTGCCGATCGAGACGACCTCGTTCCTGAATCTCGAGACCGTCGGCTCACCGCGCCTGGTGCTGCTCGAGGGCGAGGGACCGATGTTCATGGAGGACTACCACGGCGCGCTGAGCGACTACGTCGCCGAGACCGCGGAGCGCGCCGGAATCGCCTTGCGCCGTGGGCTGCGGGCGCGTGCAAGCACCGACAGCATCATCCCGTCGCGCGCCGGCTACGAGACGGCCACCATCTGCTCGGTCGACCGCAACAAGGCTCTCTCCAACTACCACTGGCCGACCGACACCCCCGAGAATCTCGACTACGAGACCGTCGAAGCGGCTGCTCGACTGGCAGAGGCCGTCGCGCGGCGGCTGGCCGAAGAGCGGTAGCCCTAGCCTTTCTTCCCGCCCCGGGCAAGGGTTCTCTCCAGCGAAAGCACGCCCGCCTCTTCGATCAAACTGAAAGTTGTCGGGCGCTTGGCCCCCAGCGGGTCGACCGAGAGCACCAGGCCGGGGCCGCGCGCCTCGGACACGCGGAACGGCTTACGCCGCTGGAGGCTGAAGGTCGCGATCGCCGTGGCCGCTTCGCGTGGACCCGTAAGCAGCGAGACCGTCGGTCGCTCGACGGCAGTCCGAAAGCTCGGGAAGGTCAGGCCCTGGAGCGGATCGGACTCGCCGAAGAAGGTTTCGACCTTCGAGCGCGGGTCGGCATCGGTCAGCGTCCCCGCGACGCGCCCACCCCTGAAGCCGATCCTCCGCCCGCTCCGGTCGAGCGCGAGGTCGGGCCCGAAGTGGAACCAGCGGCGGAAAGAGCGGGCCGTATCGGAGATCACCCTGTCGACCACGATCAGTAGCGACCCCGGTCGGTAGAGGAACGTTCGCTCGTGCCGGGTTCCCTGGCCGGCGAGCAGCGGATTGGTCGCCTGGATCAGGTAGAAGCCGTGCCCGGTGCCCGTGGCGCGGATCCCGCTGCCATAGGCCGAGCGGGTATCTCGGGGGAAGTCGAGGTCATCGACCTGGAGCACGCTGTGGGCGCGCGCCTCGACCTCGAAGTCGCGCTGCTCACCGTCGTCCTTGTGGAACAGCCCGGTGTCGGAGACGATCCGCCGACCACGCTCGTAGAGCTCGAAGCTGAGGTCATCAGAGTGTTTGTGCGTCTGGTTGTGGAAGCTCGCGGCCACGCCCAGATAGGCGTCGCGGTCAGGCCGCTTGACGATCGCGTAGCCACCCTGGCGGAAGACCCGCAGCCCGAAGTCGTCGGCGGCCGCCTCCTGCGCCCAGGCGGGCGCCAGCTGGCGGTAGGTGTCGCCGAACTGAACGACGTGGTCATCGGGCAACACGAACCAACCCGTCGTGTCCTCCATCCGCGCCTGCAGGTCGAGCAACGCAGCGTCGTCGGATGCCGAGAACCGGATGAAGTCCCGGGCGGTGTTCGTCGCGAGTCGCTGGTAGCCCGCGGAGTGCTCGAGCCAGAGCGCCTCGGCGGCGTTCGTCCGACCCATCAGGGTCAGTGGAAAGCGGTTGCGGGCGGTCTCGCGGAACCCGGCTGCGCCGCTGGTGAACGGGAGGTACTTCGAGAGCAACAGCAGGCCGGCGTCGACGAACAGGCCGTGATTGGACTCGCGGAAGTTGGCCTGGTCGCTCAGATAGACGCCGTGGAGCGCGAGCGAGTCGAGCAGCGCCGAAGCCTGGCTGCGACTCAGCGCGCCGTCCTCGCCCGGACGCTCGGCTTCCCGGCAAGCCATCGCGCGGGCGATGAAAGCGATGTAAGGGGCTCTATCGGCCGCCACCTTGGGGCTCCACGGCTTGTTGTCGGCGTAGCTGCCGGTCCCGAGCGGGGGGGGTGGCGGGTTGTCGGCGATCCAGTCGAGCGCGATGTCGCGCGCCCGTTCGATCGCAGCGGATCGCGGGCCGTCGGCGCCGCGGTTGTAGACGAACAGGAGTAGGTCGAGCCACTTGAGCGAGTGGAGGTCGCCGCGCCAGTCGGAGCTGCCGAACGGATCCTGCGTCCAATCGATGTCCCCGGACAACTCACGCTCTTCCGCGGGGAAGTCGGATACGACGAAGCGGTTCTCGAGTCCGCGCGCGACCTCCTCCCCACTCCATCGGTTCGTGGTGGAGATCACCTCATACGCAGGGCAAGGTGCCGCGAACAGGGCGTCGATCTCCGCCTCCGGAGCGGCGAGCGCCGACGCCGGGGCGAGCATCGCCCCGGCGGCGACCAGCGTTGCGAGCCTCAGGTGGCCGAGAGTCATTTAGCGGCGGGCGACCGGTAGTAGGGGCGCGCCGGCCTTGAGCAGGGCCCCCGCGGCCTCAGCGCTCATCGGGCGACCGAAGAGATATCCTTGGCCGAGCTCGCAGCCGAGCCGCTCGAGCACCTCGGCCTGCGCCGGGGTCTCGATCCCCTCGACGACCGTTCCGAGCTTGAGCTTCGCCGCGAGCTCGATCAGGCTGCCGACCACAGCCTCCGTGCCCGGGCGCTCGAGATCCAGCACGAACGGACGCGCGATCTTGATCACGTCGACCGGCAACGCGCCGAGCATGGCGAGCGCCGAGTAACCCGTCCCGAAGTCATCGATCGCGATCCGAGCGCCCATCGAGCGGAGCTCGGCGAGCACCGCGGGCCCCGCCCCGTCGCTCTCGACGATCCGGCTCTCGGTTACCTCGAGCACGAGCCGTTCCGACGACAGACCGGTCGCGGCCAGCGCTTCTCCGACAGAGGCGACCAGCGATCCTTTAGAGAGCTCTGGCGCCGAGAGGTTGACTGCCACGAATGCCCGCGAGGTCCCGCCCTCCCACCCGACCGCGTCCGCGCAGGCCTCGCGCAGCACGAACCGCCCGAGGCCGTGGATCAGGCCGGTCCGTTCGGCGAGCGGGATGAAGTCGGCCGGCGGGAGTAGTCCGCGCTTTGGATGGCGCCAGCGCACAAGCGCCTCGAATCCTTCGACCCGCCCGGTCTTGAGAGCGATGTGCGGCTGATACTCGAGCGTCAGTTCGCC
>JACCVG010000021.1 GCA_013698335.1 Thermoleophilaceae bacterium | reverse complement strand
AGTTGGTGAAGATCGAGTTGCGCTCGATCGTCGCCATCGCATTGGGGTTGGTCTTCTCGCCGGTCCCCGGCGCGACGCCGAAGAAGCCGGCCTCCGGATTGACCGCGTAGAGCTGCCCGTCGTCACCAAATTTCATCCAGGCGATGTCGTCACCGACGGTCTCGACCGTCCAGCCCTCAATCGTCGGGATCAGCATCGCGAGGTTGGTCTTGCCGCACGCAGACGGGAACGCCCCGGTGATGAACCGGCTCTTGCCCTCTGGCGAGGTCAGCTTGAGGATCAGCATGTGCTCGGCCATCCAGCCCTCATCGCGAGCGAGCACCGAGGCGATCCGCAGCGCGAAGCACTTCTTGCCGAGCAGGGCGTTGCCACCATAGCCGGAGCCGAATGACCAGATCTCGCGGTCCTCGGGGAAGTGGACGATGTACTTGTTGTCGGGGTTGCACGGCCACGACACGTCCTCGTTGGGCAGGCCGACCGAGTGGACGCACGGAACGAACTCGCCGTCCTCGCCGAGGGCCTCGAGCGCGCCAGCACCCATCCTGGTCATGATCCGCATCGAGACCGCCACATAGGGCGAATCGGTCAGCTGGACGCCGATGTGAGAGATCGACGAGCCGAGCGGACCCATCGAGAACGGCACGACGTACATCGTCCGCCCCTCCATCGCGCCGTCGAACAGGCCGCGCAGCATCTCCCGCATCTCCTCGGGATCGCGCCAGTTGTTCATCACCCCGGCGTCGCGCTCTTCCCGTGAGCAGATGAAGGTGCGGTCCTCGACCCGCGCGACATCGCCAGGATCCGAGAGCGCAAGGTAGGAGTTCGGCCGCTTGGCGTCGGAGAGGCGCTCGAAGGTCCCGGCGTCGACGAGCGTCTGACAGAGGCTGTCGTACTCCTCGGCCGAGCCGTCGCACCAGTGGATGGCGTCAGGCTTGGCGAGCTCGGCGATCTCCTCGACCCAGGCGATCAGCTTCGCGTGCTCGGTCGGGGCCTCCGTCACGGCGCTCTCTTGGCTCACGGGTTGGTCCATCTCCTCCGGTCGGTGTGAAGGCCATTCTTCCGCAACCGGCCGACGCGTGCCGCGTGCCACGGATAGATTGCCGAACGCGCATGCGCCTGTTCGAGTTCGAGTCACGCCAGATCGTCAAGGACGCGGGGATACCCGTTACGAACTACGGCTACGCACTCAGTGCCGAGGAAGCTCGCAGCGCGGCGGCCGAGATCGGCGGGCCGGTCGTGATCAAGTCGCAGGTGCTGACCGGCGGCCGGATGAAGGCGGGCGGAGTCAAGTTCGCCGACACCCCCGAGGAGGCGGCGGCACATGCCGCCGAGATCCTCGAGCTCGAGATCGGTGGTCACATGCCGCGCGGCGTGCTCGTCGATCCCAAAGCCGAGGTCGAGCAAGAGTACTACGCAGGCATCGTCTGGGACGGGACGCGCAAGCAGCCCATGATGCTGTTCTCCGACATGGGCGGGATCGACATCGAGGAGGTCGCCGAGCAGCACCCCGACCACGTCGGACGCGGCCATTTCTCGAACCTCCTCCCCTTCTCCGACTTCCAGGCCAAGCAGGTGATCGCCCAGACCGGCGTCACCGGCTCCGAGCTCAACCGCGCCACGCCGATCCTCGCGGCGCTCGCGCGCCTGTTCCAGACCTGCGACATGACGCTAGCCGAGATCAACCCACTGGCGCGACTCTCGGATGGCCGGTTCGTCGCCCTCGACGCCCACATGGACCTCGAGGACGAAGCCCGCCCGCGTCAGAAGGCGCTGATGGCGCAGCTCGGGATCCCCGCCGAGGAGCAGCGCGAGGCGCACGAGGCGACCCCGTTCGAGACCGCCGTGACGGCGATCGACAGCGCCGACCATCGCGGCGTCATCCAGGGCAAGGACGCGGGCTTCCACGGCAACATCGGGCTCGTGATCGGCGCGGGCGGGGGCTCGCTGACGCTCACCGACGCGGTCCGTTCCCAGGGCGGCAAGCCGGCCAACTACTCGGAGATCGGCGGAAACCCCTCGGTCGCCAAGGCCTGTGGGCTCGCCAAGGCCGTGCTCGAGAAGGACGGCGTCGAGAAGATCGCGGTGATGATGTCGATCGTCTCCAACACCCGTGTCGACATCGTCGCCCGCGGCGTGATCAAGGCCTGTCTCGAGCTCGGCAAGGACCCGGGCGAGACGATCGCAATCTTCCGCATCCCCGGCGCCTGGGAGGAGGAGGGCTTCAAGATCCTCGACCACTACGGCGTCGAGTACTGCGACCGCTCCGTTTCGATGCACGAGGCGGCGCGGCGCGCGGTGGAGAAGGTCCAGGGAGCCGCTGCATGAGCATCCTGATCAACGAGGACACGACGTTCATCGTGCAGGGCATCACCGGGCGGGAGGCTGTCAACCTGACCCGCGAGTGCCTCGACTACGGGTCGAAGATCGTCGGCGGCGTCACCCCCGGCCGCAAGGGGCGCGAGGTCCATGGCGTGCCCGTCTTCGACACGATCGACCAGTTGATCGACCACAACGGCGGCGCGGTTCCCGACGGTTCGGTCGTGACGGTCCCCCCCGGCTTCACCAAGGACGCCGTCTTCGAGGCGATCGAGTCCGGCATCGGGCTGATCGTGATCGTCACCGAGCGGATCCCGCGGCGCGACGTCGCCCAGATGGTCGAGCTCGCAAACCTTCGCGGAGCCAGGATCATCGGCCCCAACTGCCTCGGCTTGGTCGTTCCGGGCGTCGCGAAGATGGGCGGCATCGGCGGACCAGCTCGTAACACCGAGCAGGCCTACCAGCCCGGACAGGTCGGTGTGATGTCCCGCTCGGGCGGGATGACGACCGAGATCTCCTCGACGCTGACCGCCGCGGGCCTGGGCGTCTCGACCGCCGTCTCGATCGGCGGCGATGCGATCATCGGCTCGACCTACGCCGAGCTGATGCCCCTCTTCGAGGCCGATGAGCAGACCGAGGCGATCGTGATCTACACCGAGCCCGGCGGGCGGATGGAAGCGCAGCTCGCCGAGTGGGTCGCCGCCAACGATTCGCGCTTACCGATCGTCGCCTTCATGGCCGGGCGGTTCATGGACGACGAGGAAATGAAGGGCATGAGCTTCGGCCACGCGGGCACGATCGTGGAGGGCAAGGAAGACACCGCCAGCGAGAAGATCCTGCGGCTCGAGGCCGCCGGAATCCCCGTGGTGGAAAGAATCGACGAGATTCCCGACGCCGTCAAGGCGAAGCTCTGATGCCCGGAATCTTCATCGACGTCGAGGTGGCGGCTGACGCGCGCAGCGATGCCACGCTTGCCGCCAAGCTCGAGGAGGTCTGCCCGGTCGACATCTTCGCGGCGACCGAGTCAGGGGTCGAGATCGTCGAGCAGAACCTCGACGAGTGCGTGCTCTGCCGACTGTGCCTCGACGCCGCACCGCCCGGGGCGGTGCGGGTGATCAAGCTCTACGACGGGACTGAGCTATGAGCCGCTCGCGCTCGTCGTGCTTCTCGACGACGTTCGCGATCAATCGCGTGAGCTGTTCGGGGCCCGACGCCTTCGCGTGACCCTTCTCGAACGCGGCGCGCCACCCGGCCGTCGTCGGTTCGGCAGCAAGCCGGTTGAAGTCGGCCCGCTGCACCGCGAGGCGCACCTTCGCGTCGTGCGCCGAGTCCTTGGTGATCTTCGGCCCCGGAAGCTCAACGCGGTACATCTGGACGTCGTGCTTGCCGCGCAGCTCGAGGCCGAGCACCATCTTCAGCGGCGCCAGCGCGGGCACCGCAGCCTGAAAGCCCTCGACGGCTTGGGCGATCAACGCCTTGGTTTCCTGAGCCGACACCTGAGCCAGCTAGATCTTGTGTCGCTGCAACAGCTTCTTGCCGATCACCATGCGCTGAATCTCGGAGGTGCCCTCACCGATCAGCAGCAACGGCGCATCGCGGTAGAGGCGTTCGATCTCGTACTCCTTTGAATAGCCGTAGCCGCCGTGGATCCGGAAGGAGTCCTCGACCACCTCCTTGCCGGTCTCGGAGGCGAACAGCTTCGCCATGCCGGCCTCGAGATCGGAGCGCTCGCCTGCGTCCTTCATCCGCGCGGCCTTGAGCGTCAGCAGCCGCGCAGCCTCGACCTTGGTCGCCATGTCGGCGAGCTTGAACTGGATCGCCTGGTGCTCCGCGATCGGCTTGCCGAAAGTCGAACGCTCCTGCGCGTAGCGCAGGCCGAGCTCGAGCGCCCGCTGCGCGATACCGACGCCGCGTGCCGCGACGTTGACACGGCCGACCTCGAGCGCATCCATCATCTGGCCGAACCCCTTGTTGAGGCCCTCTTCCTCGCCGCCGAGGATGTTCTCCGCCGGGCAGTGGTAGTCCTCGTAGACGAGCTCGGTCGACTCGACACCCTTGTAGCCCATCTTCTTGATCTGGGGCGGAATCGTCAGGCCGTTGGCGCTCGGCTCGCCGGGCTCCTTCTCAGTGATGAAGCAGGTCATCCCCTTGTAGGGCGGAGAGGCGTCCGGGTCGGTCTTGACGAGCAGGAAGACGACGCCTGAGCGCAGGCCGTTGGTGACCCACATCTTCTGGCCGTTGATGACCCAGTCCTCGCCGTCGCGCTTGGCGCGCGTCGAGATCGCCTGCACGTCGGAGCCGAGGCCCGGCTCGGAGAGGGAGAACGCCGCGCGGATCTCACCGGTCGCCATCCGCGCCAGGAACTTGTCCTTCTGGGCGTCAGAGCCGAACTTCATGAGCAGGGAGGAGCCGATGAAGTGGGTGTTGATGATCCCGGAGATCGAGATCCAGCCGCGCGAGAGCTCCTCGACGATCATCACGTAGGTCGTGAG
>JACCVG010000033.1 GCA_013698335.1 Thermoleophilaceae bacterium | reverse complement strand
GGGCCGTCGTCGTTCTGGGCAACGACGCGCGCGAGATACCCTCGCGGTATGGGAATCGAACTGCTGTGGTGGGCTGGCTGCCCTTCGAACGCCGACGCGGAGCGGCTGGTGCGCGACGCGCTCGACTCCCTCGGCCTAGAGGACGAAGCGATCGAGCGGCTCGAAATCGTCGACCAAGCGGACGCGGCGCGAGAGCGATTCGTGGGCTCGCCGACGATCCGGGTCGGCGGCCGTGACTTGCTCGAGCCTTCCACCGACCAACTCCCCTCGCTGACCTGCCGCGTATACCGGCTGCGTGACGGACGCCCCTCCCCCACGCCCGACCCGGCCGAGCTGCGCTCGGCCTTGGCCGACGCGCTCGTGAAGGAACAGCGAGGTCGATGACAGAGATTGGCGAACCGGCGCCCGGATTCAGGCTGCCCGATACCGAAGGGCGCGAGCATTCGCTCCCCGAAGGCGTCCCAGCGGTCCTCATCTTCACCTGCAACCACTGCCCCTACGCGCTCGCCTGGCATGAGCGGATCGTCGAGGCCGCCCGTGACTACGCCGACCGTGACGTCCGGTTCCTGGCAATCAACCCGAACGACGGCGAGCGCTATCCGGCCGACTCCTTCGAGGCGATGAAGGAGCGAGTCGACCGCGAGCAATGGCCGCTGCCCTACCTCCATGACTCCTCCCAGCACGTGGCGCGCGAGTACGGCGCGCGTACGACCCCCGATCTGTTCGTGGTCGACGCAGCCGGCCGAATCGCCTACCGCGGAGCGGCCGACTCAGACCACGCCGACCCGAGCCAGAACGCCGCCTGGCTGCGCACGGCCCTCGATGCTTTGCTCGACGGACGAGCGCCTGATCCGGCCGAGACCGAGCCCGTCGGCTGCAGCATCAAGTGGCTCGCCTGACGTCCCTCGGTCACTCGCGCCGGACCCCCGGTCGGCCGGACATGAAAGCGAGTGGGATGGCGAGCTCGGCGGCGCGCGTCACGGTAGCGATCTGACGCCCCTCCTGAACGGCCGGCCTGGGACCTTTGATGACGCCGGCCGCGCAGCGCGTGAGCGCCTCGAAGTCGGCGCAGACGAGTGCCAGTCCCCATAGACGTGCAGGCCGTGATCGATCGTATCCCGGCCGATCGTCCGGTTGCTGGATCACCTCGAGGATGACTCCCTCGAGCCGGAAGAACGCCTGGCGCAGCGCGCCCGCCGGGGTTGGTTCCTCTCGGATCCGGCGCAGGTCGAGGCCCGCCTGCTCGAGCTGTCTGACGGTCCGATCGAGGTCGGGGCTGAACGCGACGACGTGATCGATCGCCGCGGTTCCGTTGGGATGGGTTCGGCCATCCGGGAGATCACGAGCCACTGCCAACCGGGTGTCCAGTCCGTCGAGCTCGGTCGAGGCGATGCCGCTCAGTTCCCAGTCGAGGATCCCCGTCGCGCCCTGCCGGCCCTCGACGAACCGCAGCGCGATCCCGCCGATCTCGCAGACCCCGTCCTCGACTGAGAAGCCGAGCGCACTCCAGCGATCGGCCCGGTCGGCGATGAGGATCTCCTCGACGGCGGCCATCCGCTCGACTCTATGCGACCGTCCGCCATACTCGCCCGCCTGATGAGCCTTCGCCCCGGCGTCCATTACATCCGAGCGCCATTGCGGATCACGCTCGCCGGGGGCGGGACCGACCTGCCGTCCTACTACCGCAAGAGCGGCGGCTTGGTCATCTCCGCCGCGATCGATCGCCACGTGCACATGCTCGCCGCGACATCGTTCCGCAGCGGGCTGACGCTCAAGCACCTCGAATGGGAACAGGGCGACAGCCCGCGCGAGATCGACCACCCAATCCTGCGGGCGGCGCTCGAGCGCCACTGGGACGACAGCGGGCTGGAGTTGGCGTCGATCGCCGACGTTCCGCCGGGGAGCGGGCTCGGATCCTCAGGTGCGTTCACCGTCTGCGCACTGCGCGCCCTCGAGGTCGCGCGCGGCGAGGAGCCGTGCCCCGCCGGTGAACTCGCAGAGCTCGCCAGCGAGATCGAGCTCGACGTCCTCGGTCGCAACGTCGGCAAGCAGGACCAGTACGTCGCGGCTCACGGCGGGATCGCGTCCTACTCGTTCACGAGCGACGACAGCGTCGAAGTCGAGCCGCTGGCGCTGGCGCCCGCGACGGTCGAGACCCTCGATCGCACGTTGTTGCTGTTCTTCTCCGGAGAGCTCCGCTCGGCCTCGGCGATGCTGAGCTCCGAGGTCGGCCGCTCGCTGTCGGGAGAGGGCTCGATCGCGGCCAACCTCGATCGTGGGCGCGAGATCGCGGGCCAGACGCGGGCGCTGCTCGAAGCCGGTGACGTGGAGGGCTGGTCGGAGCTGCTCAACGAGCAGTGGCGGCTCAAGCGGACCCGCTCGCCCGCGGCGGTGACCGAGCGGATCGCCCATCTACATGACACGGCACTCCAAAACGGGGCTGCGGGAGCGGCCCTGATGGGCGCAGGCGGAGGGGGTTTCCTCCTGGTCCAGTCCCACCAGCCCGCCGACGTCACTCGTGCGCTGGCCGAGGTCGGCGCCGAGCACCTGCCATTCAGCTTCGAACCGGCAGGGTGCCTTCCGATCCCGCGCTGAGCAGTGCTCGATGGGACGGTCCGACCCGTGGGTGCGGGTCGGTGACGATGCACCGATCACCACGGCGGGAAGGCGGGAACCTTGACTCAGAATCTCGACATCGGGGCGGCGCTTAGTCGGATGTTCGACGTCTACGAGAGGCAGATCGGCGTCCTGTTCCCGGCGCGCTGACCTCTTCAGCGGTCTGCTCCAGAACAGCTCGCGGCACATCCCGCTCCGCCGGGCCGAAGGCTAGACCCCACCGGGTCATGCGCACGCGACGTTCGGCCCTGCGCGCGAGTGCTCGCGCTAGCGGGAGCCGAGCGGGTCGGTCGCGGCCGACAGCTCGATCTCACGACGCTCAGTCGCGAGTTCCAGCGCCACCGGATCCCCGCCCCGCTCGGCCCAGCCCTCGAGTGCCGACCCGTAGAAGGTGTCGAGGAAATCGTCGGAGTGCATCGGGTCGTGGTGGAAGAGCAACAGCCGCTCGACTTCGGTTCGCCGCGCGAAGGTGAGCGTGTCCGAGAGCCCCGAGTGGCCCCAGCCGACGTGGTCGGCGTACTCGGCGTCGGTGTACTGGCAGTCGTGCACCAGCAGCGAAGCGCCGCGCGCCAGGTCGAAGCCCGAGATCCAATCCGGCTCGTCGTTCTCCAGCGAGGCGCCGATCGCGGGCTCGTGGTCAGGGATATAAGCGAGCGAGCAGTCATCTGCGGTGATCCGGTAGCCCAGCGTCGGCCCACGATGGGTGACCGACGCCGCGCGCAGATGCGCCGTCCCGATCTCCCACTCGGTCTCCGGGCAGTCGCGGAAGGCGACCTCACACGGCAGCTCGCGGACCTCGACCGGCGATAGCGGAGCGGAGATGTAGCGAGCGATCCGGTCGCGCAACGAAGCCTCCGGGGAGGCGGGCCCCCAGATGGTGATCTCCGATTCGCTGCGAAACGCGGGTGCGAAGAACATCAACCCCTGGATGTGGTCGAGGTGCAGATGGGTGACGATGATGTGGACGCGTGCCGCCTCCGCGGCGAGCGCGATGCCCATCCCCCGGATGCCCGTCCCGGCGTCGAGGATCAACAGCGTCCCGTCATCGAGGGTCACCTGCACGCAGGAGGTGTTGCCGCCGTAGCGGACCGTTTCCGGTCCGGGCGATGGCACCGAGCCACGTGCGCCCCAGATCTTGACCTTCACTTGGGACCCCCCGCCTGTGGCCCGTCCTCGACCGGCCAGAAGATCGCCATCGCACCGCGCGTACCGCCGGTGGCAAAGATAGGCAGGGCGCTGACTTCGATCTCGTGAACGGTCCCGTCGAGGACCTTGAGGTGCATCTTGGAGTGGATCGCCCGGCCGGCGAACAGGGCCTTGGTCAGCGGCAGGTCCTCCCAGCTGACCGGTCGACCCTCGGGGTCTGCCGGGCCGAACTGCTCGGTCCAGTCGCTGGCCGCCATCTGGCCTCTCTCCTCGAAGCGACGACCGACCAGCGTCGCCGCAGCATCGTTGTAGAAGACGAGCGCGCCGTGATCGTCAACGAGGAAGGCGGGCGTCGTGAGGCTCGAAAGGAGGTTGCGGGCGAGGATCAGCTCGATCGGCTTCTGACTCACCGCCCCACACTATCCCGGCCGACACCCGGCGGCGAGGATGATTCGATCTCCTCCTCGAGGCTATCGAGCGCGTCGCGCAGCGACTCGAGCTTCTCGGCGATCATCGCCCGTTGCTCAGCCGCGTCGATCTCGTCATCCTCGCCGGCGTGGGCGATCATCGCCCGCCGCTCCTCACGCAGCCGCTTGTGCTCGATCTCGCGCGCCTCCTCCATCGAGTTGATCACGATCCCGATCAGCACGTTGAGCAACAGGAAGGACGCCGTCAGCGCGAAGGAGACGAAGTAGATCCACGACCACGGGTGGACGGCCATCCCCTCTGAGAGATTCTCGGGAAGGTTCTCGAGCGTCAGCATCACGAACAGGTTGAGCATCGCCGTGCCGACGTCCCCGTAGCGGTCGGGCAGCTCGGCGCCGAACAGGATCCACCCGATCACCGCGTAGACGTAGACGACCAGGACGCCCAGCAGGCCCATCGAGGCGATCGGAGGCACCGATCGGCCAATCGCAATCAAGAGGACACGCAGGTCGGGGAACAGGGAGACGACCCGCACGATGCGCCCGAGCCGGATCAGCCTCAGGATCGTCGTGCTCTCGCCGACGAACGGAAGGAAGGAGGCCGTGACGATCACGAAGTCGAAGACGTTCCACCCCGAGCGGAAAAAGCCCCCGAAGCGCGGCGCGTGAGCCGTCAGGCGGACGACGAGCTCGACCGTGAAGATGCCGAGGCAGACATGGTTGATCCAGGCGAGCAACTCGCCGTTCGCCGCAGCGAACCCGGTGTAGGTCTCCGCCCCGATCGCCACGGCGTTGACGAGGATCGTCACGAAGACGATCGTCGTGAACCATCCTGCTTCGACCGCTTGCGCGCAGCGCGCGGGAATCCGCATGGCGCGCATGCTAGATAGGGTCTCCGCGATGCGCCCGCCACTGCCGATCATCCTGCTCTCCGCCGTCGCCCTGCTAGCCGTCGGCTGCGGCGAGCCAACCGCAAGCACCACGTCGACCACCGTCGAGCCGACGTCGACCGCGACCGCGACCGGCGAGCAGACCTCCCCACGCGGACCGCGTGCCGCGACCACCGACGATGTCGACTCCAAGCCGGTCATCACAGTGCCGGACCAATCGGCCCGCCAGCTGATCGCCACCGATGT
>JACCVG010000248.1 GCA_013698335.1 Thermoleophilaceae bacterium | reverse complement strand
CGACCATCCCGTGGGTCAGCACCTTCTCGCCCTTGCGGCGGGCGTACATCGCTTGTCGCTCGATGTAGGCGACGACCTCGTCGACGGCTTCCCGGTGGGCCTGACGGATCGCCGCCCGCTGGGTGTCGTCTCCCAGTGCCCAGAGGACCGACACGCTCTTGGGTGGGCGCAGCGTCAGGTCGAACCCGGGCCGGGACTTCGGCGGGTGGTTCGCAGCTGCGTAGCGGTTGACTTCGACGAGGCGTACCCGCCACACCAGGCGATTGGTCGTCGGCGAGTACGCCTTCTCGCCGGCGAGCGCCTCCTCGGCGATCAGCTGGCGCACGCGCCGGTCCGAGCACCGCAGCTGCCGGGCGACCTCGGCGGCGGTGAGCCAGCGATCATCGCCCTCGGCCACATGGCGCTCGATGGTGCCCGACTGTCGGCCGGCGACGAGCTGCTCGCCCGTGAACGGGTGGCGACCCTCGAGGATGCTGCGGAAGTGGTCGGGGTCGACCTTGCCGGTCAGGCCCATCTCGGCGGCGAGCGACCCAACCCAGCGGCCCGGCGCTTCTCCGTCCCCGAGGTAGTAGTCCTCGGCCGAGGAGGCGACCTCGCCGACGTAGTAGTCGGCTCCGCCGGGCCGGATCCGGCCGATGGTCAGCACGGCCGGCTGCTCTGCCGGTTCCGCCGCAGGCGGAAGCTGCAAGTCTTTGAACGCTTGTCAACGGTGGGGAGGCGCGACGAGTCGAAGGGCGACAGGCGAGCGCGAGTGGGGGAGGGGTTCACGCGCTGTTCGCGGGACGAGAGAGGGGTGTGACGTTGGTGGCGGGGCGCGTGGGACGGGCGACGAGGTCGTCGAGGGCCCAGGCTGGGACGACGATGCGGCGCACGTGGAGCCTGAGGGCGTAGAGCTGGCCCTCGTCGATCATGTTGCGCACCGTCCCCGGCGACACCTTCAGCCGGGCGGCCACTTCACTGACCGTGTACACCAGCGCCCGCTCGACCGGCTCGCGCCGATGCTCGCCGGCCCGGAGCGTGCTGCGATGTGTTCGGGACATGTCACCTCCACCACGTCGGCTTGACGCGTGCCGCCGCCGACAGCCCCGGACCATCCCGCTCCGCGCTGTCCGGAACCCTGTCCGAACCGGTGACCGGAGCGGTCAGATTCGCGATGAGCGCTGACCGGCAGCACACGCCACCGCCGACCATGACGACAGGGTCTCAGCGCGCGTCTCAGCATTCCGCTGATCGGCCGCCGGGCTGCAGCTGGCGGCGCGCTGAGACTGTCTCAGCGCCCGCGTTGATCCTGGTCAGCGAGGCGGCTGGCTATTGACGCCTACGCGTCAACGAGCGACCCGCTCGGCTCACGACGTCAGCGAGCTCGTTCGGAACGGTGCGGCCAGCTCCGATTGCCTCGAGCTTCTTCGGAGTGACCTTGCCCTTCGACTCGACCAGGGCCGCGGCTGGGACAACCCAAAAGCTCCAGCCGTGCTCGATGTCCAGCCCCTCGTGGCGAACGAGGACGTACAAGTCGCAGTGGTGGCCCCGCTCCAGCTTCTCCCCGAGGTCCGGATCCCAGCCGCCCTTCGACGTGACCTCCCACGATGCCTTCGCGGCGTACTCGGGCCCCATCCTCGGCAGGTAGGCGCCCGAGCACTTGACCTGGAGTCGAAGCGCTCGCCTCTGGCCCGAGGGCTTCCACGTCACGTCCCAGGGTGAGCCGGGGTTCGCGGCGATCTCGGCACCCGGCAACAGGCCGGCGACGATGAACTCGGCGAAGAGGGCACGGTTCCGGTTGTACATCTGCCGGATCCGCTCCTCGTGCAGGCGCAGACTCCCGGCGAGCGCCGAGCTGAAGACCCCGTCCGGGAGCTGCATCGCCTCTTCGGTCATCACGCTTCCCCCGCCTCCGGAGCCGCTGGTGCTTCGATCACGGCGCCGGCCAGCATGCCCCGGGCGAGCACGCTCCCGTTCGGCGCCGTACCTTTCGGATCGCATGCGGGTGGACGAGGCGAAGCAACTGGCGGTGGACCTCATCGTCCGGGACCTGAACTCGTCTCCGGTGCTCATCACGTTCGACCCGGCGTCGCCTGACCTTGACGTCGGCAAGTTCTCGCTCCACGGGCGGATCGCTCGCGCCATCCATCACTTCAGCGGGTGGAACGTGAAGATCAACCCGAGCTGGTTCGCCGGCAGCTTCGAACCACCCGAGATCAATCGGACGCCCTTCCACTGGTACGTGTTCGCCATGCCTCGTCGAGGGCCGCTCCGCCGCGATCACTACTTCGTCTGCGACTACCTCCAGATGCGGGACTGGGTCCTCGACTTCGCCGCGCCGCTCGGCAACGACCACAGAGATCACGACACGTGGCGCGCCGACCTCCGTGTCTTCGCCGATGACCCCGCCGAGACAACGGGGTACTTCCGCTGGGGCGACGAGCCGGTCGGCTGGACGAAGTCACCCAGCCGCGTGATCCAGCTCGACAATGCCGCGACGATCGGAGAGGTCGCTCTCGTGCCTCAGCGGGTCGGCATGTTCGGTCCGGGTGGCGAGTCCGCTGCGCATCGCCGGTTGAAGCTCTACGTCGCGGCGCACGGCACCGACTTCGGCATGAGTGCCGCCGCCGTTCCCGAGGTGGAGCACCGGTTCAGGACCGGCGACCGAGTCGACGTGATGTTCCAGAACCATTGGCCCGAGCGGACCGTCGTCGAGATCGAGGTCTCCGGCGAGCAGAACATCTGCACCGGCATCCACCAAGCGATCAAGTACCGGAGCCTCGCCGAGGTGGAGGGTGGGTACGACCGCTCCAGCCCGACGGTGAGGTCCCTCGTCGTCGCGTACGAGACGGCCTACTCGCTGGCCGACCAGCTCGCCGAGCGGTATTCGGTAGATC
>JACCVG010000242.1 GCA_013698335.1 Thermoleophilaceae bacterium | reverse complement strand
TCGCCGCGCGCGCCGTCGCCCGCCGTCGGCGCCGCTACCGCCGCTACCGGCTCGAGCCCTACCGCTCCGACGAGGCGAGCCCCGAGCAGGTCGAGGACCTGTTCGAATCCTGGCACCAGCAGCTGCTGCGTCGCTGGTGGCTGCGAATCCCGCTCGGCCAGGACAGTCTCGCGCTCGAGCTGGGGGTCGCTCGCTCCGACAAGGGCGACCAGGCGGAGCTGTTCGTCGTCTGCCCCGAGCGCGTCGCAGAGGCGGTCGAGGGAGCGCTCCGCGCCTGCTATCCAAACAGCCGACTCGTCGCTCGCGACGAGCAGGCGGCGCAGCCCAAGCAGATCATCCGGCTGAAGAAGCGCTACGAGTTCATCCGCCGCCTGCGGACCCCGCGCGACTATGACTCGCCGCTGGTAGACGCGGCGCTCTCGCAGATGGACGGCGTCGCCGGTCGGGCGACGCTGCAGTACGTCGTGACGCCGACGCCGGCCCTGTTCGACCGCCTCGCGCGGTCGCTGTTTCGCGAGCAGGAGGCGAAGCTCGAGCGCGCACGGCTGCGCGAGCGGGGCGATCCCGGGCTGCGCTCGCAGCTCGCAGGCCAGGAGCTCGAGGGCGGGCTGGAGATCCAGCACCGGACGTTGTTCTTCGCCGAGCTGCGCATCGGAGCCGCGAGCTACCGCGATGCGGACGCCGTCGCGGCCGCGCTGCAGGGCGAGTCGAGCGCCGAGAACCGGCTCGTCGAACGCCACGTGCGGCGATGGGCGCGCGGGCCGCTGTACGCGCGCAGGATGCAGCGCGCGCTCGGAAATCCTGTGCCGTCGTGGCGCCACGGCGTCGTCTCCTCGCGCGAGCTGGCCGGCCTCTGGCAGCTGCCGAGCCCCGGCCTCGGCGGCGTCCGGCTCGCCCGCTCGTCGGTCCCGCGCGCGGTCGCCCCGCCCGAGATCGTGCGCGACGAGGGACTCGCGCTCGTGCGCGACGAGCACGGCCCGCTCGGGATCCGCGCCGAGGACAAGCGCGCCGGCCTCGGGTTGATCGGCGGCCAGGGCACCGGCAAGACGTCGGTCATCTGCCGCAGCGTCGCGGTCGACGCGCGCGACGAGGACTGCGCGCAGATCATCCTCGACCCGAAGTCGGACGCCGCCGAGAAGGCGCTGTCGCAGATCCCGCGCCACCGAACGGTCCACTACCTCGACCTCGAGCGCCCCGAGCTCGGCATCAACCCGCTGTTGGCGCCCGGCGATCCGGCGACGGTCGCCGACAAGATCGTCGAGGCGCTGCGCGACATCCACGAGGAGGGCGACATCCGCGCGAGCTCTGATCGCTACATGCGCCAGGCGGCGCTCGCGATCGTCGGCGCGCACCGGCTGGGGGCGATCGAGGAGGAGCCGAACCTCTGGCACCTCTACCGGATCCTGCTGCCGAGCGAGCAGGAGTTCCGCGAGCACGTGATCCGCGCGATCGAGCCCCGGCCGGCGTTCACCGCGCCCGCGACCTTCTTCGGCCGCGACCTGCCCGACGACCTAAAGAACGCGCCCGCGGCGACGACCGCGAAGCTCGACGCGCCGCGCAACAAGATGGTCCGGCTGCTGGTCGAGTCGCTCGACAAGGTGCTGCGCCACCCCAACCAGCTCTCGCTCGACGAGCTCATCCGCCGCCGCGAGCTGCTGATCGTCGACGGCAAGATGGGCACCTTCGGCCCCGACAACTGCCGCGTGATGATGCAGTTCGTCCTCAACATGGCCTACGGCGCGATGCAGCGCCAGCAGCAGCTGCCGGAGGCGGAGCGGGCACGGGTCGCGCTCAAGGTCGACGAGGCGCATCTGATCCTCAACGAGTCGTTCGCGAACGCGCTCGCGACGCTGCGCTCCGCGGGGCTCGAGGTCGTCGCCGCGTGGCAGTACGGCGAGCAGATCCAGGACCGAAAGATCCGCGGCGGCCTGATGAGCCTGCTGCGCCACCGCTGCGTCTTCTCGGTCGGCGACGCCTCCGACGCGCGCGAGATGACCGAGCTCGCGATGCCCGTCTACACAGACGTGATCCGCGGCGAGCGCGAGGCGCGGCGAAACCTGCGCTTCGCGCCGGACACGCTCTTCAACCTGCCGAACTTCCACGCCGTCTGCTCGTGGATCAGCCACGGCGCGCGCGCGGCCGGCTTCGTCGCGGAGACCTACCCGATGGAGGCGAACCTCGAGACGATCGCCTTCCATCGACAGGCCCAGCGGGCCCGCGGCGGCGCGGTGCCCGACGAGCTGCCGAACCCGTTCGGCACGCAGGACCCGCTCGACCGGGTGCCGCGCACCGGGCCGCCCGCACCGCTAGAGACGAGCGCGGATGGCGGCGCTCCACCGGCGCAGACGGACGCGACGGGTAACGGGAGCAGTTCATCGACGGTCGATCAGGCAAACCGAGCGAGTGCCAGCGCCGCCGCCGCCGACACCCCCGGCTCGAACGAGCCGCTTCACCCCGCGATACCTCAGGACGACAAGGCATCCCGTCGGGGCGCCGACGGGGAGGCCGTTGCGAGGTCCGCGGGCAAGGGCGGCGCGGCGACGAAGGCGCCACCGCGCTCGAGCGAGCGTTCCGCTCCCCAGCAGCTCGACCATGCGCGCCTCGGCACGATCCGCGGCGAAGCTGTCCCGAAGAGCTACACCGAGCTCGACATCGACGAGCCGACCGGGCTGCGCTGGGACGAGCTGCCGAGGCAGGCGCCCGACAAGGCGCCCGAGCCGACCCCCGAACAGCTCGCGGCGCTGGCGGGCCTCTACGAGCTGCGCTTCCTGTATGGGCCGCAGCTCGGGCGGCGCTTCTGGCCCAGAGCCTCTGACCGCACCTACCGCCGCCACCTCGAGGCGATGTTCAAGGCCGGCTGGGTCAGGCGCTTTCAGATCACAGAGCGGGCCGGCGGGCAGAAGCAGCGCGTCTACATGCTCACGAGCGCCGGCTTCGAGCTCGCCCGCGGCCGCCGCGGCCCGCGCGGCCCCTACATCGACCCGCAGTCGAGTTGGTCTGACCCCGACATCAAGGACGCCCGCCGGGTCGTCCACGACCTCCACGCCGCCGCCTGGCTGGTCGCCTTCGAGCAGCTCGCCGGCGGCCTCGTGCGCAACTGGCGCGGCGCGCGCGAGGGACGGATCTACCCGCCCTCGCGGCGCGAGCGCGGCGGGTGGGTGACGCTCTCAGCGCGCGACATCCCGCTCGGGGGCTCACGCCGGATCCGCGACTTGGCGCTCGAGGAGTTCAAGCCGGTCGAGCCCGACCTGACGATCGAGAGTGCGATCCCAGCCTCGCCGCCGCAGCGCTTCGACGTCCTGGTCGAGCTCGACCGTAGCGGCAGGGCGTCGCGCAACCGCGACAAGTTCGCCCGCTACGACGCCCTGCTGACCGCGTGGGGCAGGGCCCACGACCGCTACAAGCTGCAGGGCGAGCCGCCGGTCGTCGTGTTCGTCGTCGAGGATGAGCCGAAGGCGCGCAGCTTCGTCGAGGCTGCCGACGAGGCGATCACGGGCGCGGTCGTAACCCCTGGCGCGGCACCCGAGCAGTGGGAGTACCCGGGCAGAGAGCGGACATTCTTCGTCTGCGAGCGCGACGTCCACATGGGGACGCTGCGCGCCTACCGGCTGCCGCGCTACCCGATCGAGGTGCGCAAGGCGCAGTCGGGTGACCGCCGTCGTGGAAAGAACAAGCCCGAGCCTGAGCAGTTGGCGTTGCTCGATCGGCGGCTGCTGCGGAGGTAGGGATTGGCTGGCATCGGACGAAGACCCACGTGCCATAGCCTGTCCGAAGATGTCGTCTGGGACGCGGCTGTTCGGCACGGACAGCGAGAAGATCGTCGATCTCGCCTCCTGGTTTGCTCACGCACCTCCGGAGAAGGGTGACGCTCAGTGGCGGGACGGTTACAGCGCGAAGGAGCAGGCCAAGTCGTGGTTGCGGACGGGTGCGCCGGCCGTCCCGAGTGAACTCTGGGAGGCGCTCTCTCGGCTCGGACTCGGAGAGATCGATGAGGTGTTCGGCCGTCCGGAGCACACAACCGGGCTGGATGATTACGGACGGGGTCGGCAGCATGACCTCTTTGGATGCGCCCGACACGAAGGCGCGACCCGGTTCGTCTTCGGCGTCGAAGCCAAGGCCTGTGAGGGCTTCGACGGCACCGTCGCCGACCGTGCTTCCGACAGGCCACCGAGCAAGAAGCGCGCTCGATGCAATCTCCTAGCTTCGGCCCTGTTCGGGCGTCCGGTGCTCGATGAGGACACCGGAAGGGTCCTAGACGAGGACCTCGGCGGTCACGGCTACCAGCTATGGACAGCGGCGGTCGGAACCATCATCGAGGCACAGCGGCGCAGCGTCGAGGACGCGGTTCTCATCGTCCAGCAGTTCTTGCCACGGAGCCTGGAGGAGGCGCGAGGGCACGATCGTCGAGACTGGGAATCGGCACTGAGCTCCAACGCGGCGCTAGTCGAGGCGTTCGTAGGGGCCATCCATGAGGTCGGAGCCACGGCCCACCAGACAGCGTTCGTCGCACCTGGGACGCGACTGCACGTGCTCAAGGTGGAGAGCGGTCTAGTCGGCTGAACAGAGCAACGGCGAATGCCACTCACCCGTGACGAGGAGGCCAGAGCGGTGCTGCTCTGACGTCCGCAGCCCATCTGCGCCCGATGACCTTGCGCTTCGGTCCCGCGAGGAGTTGAATCGAGGATTCGCATGGCCAGCTACGTTTTCGCCCGCATCTGTGACGAGCGCCATCGCACGCGCGAGGACGCCCTCGCCGACGTGGTCCAGCTCGTGCGCGACGAGTACTACTACACGCGGAACGAAGCCCCGCCGAAGATCATGCGTCGGACGCCGATGATCGGCATCGGCGGCTATGGGGGACGCGGACTGTTCATCCTCGGGCATTGCGCCGGCCTCGACTGGGAGCAGCTGCCGGACGGCTACCGGCCGTACCTGCACAGAATCGACGTCATCTGGGACGGGGCCGTCTACGGCGGTGACTACGACCGCGTGATGGAGGGGGTCACGAAGTTCAACGAGCGGTCATGGACGTCAGCCACCCAAGGGGACTTTGCCCTTGTGCAATCCCGTGTCTTGGAGGGCGACGTGGTCGCGCGGGTGAAGGACGACCCTGTCCTGCCGTGGGCACGGTAGGCCGAGGGCCACTCGTCAGTTAGGCGGTACAGGAGATTCCAGGTCCGACCCCATGCCGGCGGCCGGGGGATCGTACGCAGCCACCCCCAAGGGGAGATCAGGAGCGCCATGTGATAGGCAGGGGTGAACCGAGACGACTGCTCCTCCTCGCGCAAAGCAGCGGTACGGATCGGCGGGGACATCACTGATTCCCCTGCGCGGCCCGCCGTGAGGGCCTGCGAATCGCATCTCTCGTTCCGTGGCCCCTGTGAGGCCCACGGAACGCGCGCCCCAGCGATCCGCCAAGCTTCACCGGTCCCGTTGCGGCAGACCCAATGACCTGGATCCTTCACGCCTCCGACCCTCATCTCGGCGACATCTCGCCTGGGCAGTCGCTCGACGACGACAAGCTCGACATCGCCCGCGAGGACCTCGAGACCACCCAGCAGGTATTCCGCCGCACCCTCGACGGCCTTGCCTCGTTCGTCGCCGAGCACGGCCGCCCGACGGCCGCCGTCTTCAGCGGCGACCTCGCCTACCAGGCCGACAAGACCGGCTTTCAGGCCTTCGAGAAGCTGCTTGTCGACGCGGCCCCGCTCCTGCCCGACCAGCGCCGGCGGATCGTCGTGGTCCCCGGGAACCATGACGTCGTATGGGGCACCGAAGCGGGAACCAAAGCTCGCTACGCGCCGTTCATGCGCGCCACCCGGAGGCGTGGCTGCACCACCCCGCTGCTCGACGGGATCGACTTCTCGACGCGCAACAACGAGAAGATCGTTCTACCCGACGATCTGCGTAGGCACCTGATCGCCGACGACGACGTGGTCATCGTCCCGGTCAACTCCAGCAACTACTGCGGCACCACGCCCAGGGTCCGGGGGGGATACAAGCCCTCGGAATGGGAGCGCGCCTCCACCAAGGTTCGTGCGCTCGCCAAGCTGGCCGACGAGCACCCCACGGTGCAGGAGGAGAGCAAGACCTTCGCCGAGAGGTTGCACAAGGAGGTCGAGCGGCTGCGGCAGCACGACATCGCGCGTGTCTCACGCCGCCAGCTCCTCGCCGTCGCCGAGCTCCTGCGGTCCTCCGGCGTGCCACCGCAGCGCCAGCCCGGCGACCACCGGCTGCGTATCGCCGTCCTTCACCACCAGCTGCTGCCCGTCTCCACCCGCGAGGAGTGGAAGACCTTCGAGTCGATCATCAACCTCGGACTGCTGCGCGAGCAGCTCGTCACGTTCGGCTTTGACCTCGTCCTCCACGGCCACAAGCACGCCGGGCACGTCTACTGGGACCACGCCACCGGACCCGATCACGTCCACGCCCCCGACCGGCGGATGCTTGTTATCGCCGGCCCTGGCCACTTCGGCGTCGGCGAGCCCGTCCTGCGCGCCATGATGCTCGAAGGCCCCAGGGCCGCGCGCAACCTGCGGATCCGCACTTTCGCCGGTCTCGACGCTGGCGCCGGCACGCCGGCGACAACCGAAGAGGTCGTGCCACTGTGGCGGGCCCGGATGGACGCCGAGCACTCCCGCGCCCCGACTCTGCACGGCGCCACCACCCACGACGTCTACTCGCGGCTGTGCGCGCACTTCGAGCAGACCGGCAGCGACAGCGCGCGCAACGTCGTCTGCGATATCGCCGACTCCGACGCGGCCGACACGCTGCCGGCCGATTACCCGCCCACCGGTCGCCACGACGCTCAGGCGTGGTTCGAGGAGATCGTCGGCTGGTGGCAGAAGGACCGCTCGGTCCTGGTGCCCGACGTCATCGGCTTCAACCACGGCGAGCGGATCTACACCCGCTGGGGCGACCAGGTCGAACGCGCTGCCCGATCGCTCGGCACCCGCAGCGAGTCGAGCCGCTCGCTGATCACCCTGATCAGCCCGAAGGAGACGGGCCGCTACCCCGATGACGGCCGGCCCCTCGACACCGGCACTTACCCCGCCTTCGTCATGGCCGAGTTCATGCTCGCCGAGCGCAACGGCCATACCTACCTCGACTGCACCGCCACGTTCCGCAAGCAGGAGATGCGCTACTGGTGGCCGATCAACGTCGCCGAGATCGCGGCGCTCCAGCGCGCCGTGATTGCCGAGATGGAGACCAAGCCCGCCCCGCGCCCCGGGGCCATCGTCACCGTCTCGAACATCGCCATCTACGGCGCCACACTGCCGCGCGTCGCCGTTCTCGAGCTCGATCGCCTCGTTGAGGACCCCGCCGACATCTGGGCGCTCGCCGAGGCCGTCGTCGCGCCAGACACCACTAGCGAGCCCACCCGTGCCCGCTGGCGGCATATCCTCGACGAGCTCGGCCGGACCCCCGAGTCTCCGCCGATCCCCAAGGTCGGCCATCACCGCTTGGTCGAAGCGCTCGAGCGCGCCCTCGCCCTCAAGCCTTCGTCGAAGGCCCGCACCATCACCAAGCGGCTCACTGAGCTTGTCGCGATCTACGACGCCGTCGGGGCCGCCGGGTCCCCGCAGGCCGCCGCCCTGATCGCGCCCGCGCGCGAGAAGTTCACGACTGCCGTGGCACCCCTGGTCAGGGCTCGGGCCGGTGCCTGAGCCGTCGGGACCGTCCCGTACCCTTGACGTCAAGATGCCTGCCGACACCGACATCGCCCGGGCGTTCGCCCTCGAGATCGCGCCCGCAGTCGGCGTCGTGGCCACCTACTGCGACAAGGTCGAACACAACGAGCCCGCAGATCCCAAGGCGGTCGCGGGCGCTGGCGCCGCCATCGGGCACGCCGTTGTCGGGCTCTCGCGCCGGCTGGGCGTTGACGTCGTCGCCGCCTACGCCGACCGCCTCGCCGTCATCGAGACCCGCAACGTCCTCGACCACCAGGACGCCTACGACGGTGCCGCCGCCGCCCGCGACGCACCCAGCTGGCGCGACCTGCAGCTCGTGCAAGTCGAGCACGACCGCCATTTCCATCCCGACGTCATCGGGCTGCACAAGCTCGACCAGCTCCGCCACTACGTCCTCCACCTGGCCAAGCTCGTGGGCGTCTTCGCCGAGGCAGCAGACCTCGACGACCTCCGCACGCGACGCCTGCCCGACTGCCTGCTGTTCGCCATCAAGCTGCGGACTGTGACCGGCACCCGGCTGGCCGACGAGCCGCTGCCCCGCCCTCTTGCGGGCGCCGGCGCCACCGCCGCGGCGGTCTAGCCAGCGGGCACGCCTCGCAACGCCCACTTGGGCGGGTAACGCAACGCCAGCGGGTCCGGCGAAGGGGCAAACCGGGTCTTGATGCGCTGGCGGTTGCTCTTGAGGTGCGGGAACGCTACGCGGCTGTACTTATCGAGCTCGCAGAACAGGTTCTGGCAGTCGATCGCATGCAGCGGCCGGCCGAAGAGATCGTCGAAGGACAACTCCAACCGCGCGGGGGCGCTGTGCTGCTCCTCGACCATCCGCATGATGATCGTCGTCATCTGCCGGCGCGTTGCGTCGGGGAAAACCTTGCGGATGCCGCGCTCGGCGCCAGGCCCGGCGACGGTGAAGTCGTCCTCGCTGAAGTCGGTCAGCTCGGAGTAGTTGATGTCGGTCGCCAGCTGGTAGGCCATGAACGGCCCGATCAACGGGAACTCGACCAGCGCCGCATAGACGTCGGCCAGGC
>JACCVG010000222.1 GCA_013698335.1 Thermoleophilaceae bacterium | reverse complement strand
GGTCGAGTTCGTCGCCGCGGCGATTCCGCTGACCGTCTTCGGGATCGTCGCGCTGATGAACGTGATCAACCTGATCGACGGGATCGACGGGCTGGCGGCCGGGATATGCGCGATCGCGGCGGTCGCGTTCGCGCTGATCGCGATCTCCCTCGGCCGCAACAACGCGGCCGTGCTCGCCGCGTTGACGGCGGGCGCGGCGATCGGGTTCCTGCCTTGGAACTTCTCGCCCGCGCGCATCTTCATGGGCGATTCCGGTGCCAACCTGCTCGGGTTGTTGCTGGCCTGCGCCGCCGCCCAAGGGCTGCTCAAGACGACGGCGATCATCGCGCTCGCGGTACCGCTCGTGTTGCTGGCGGTTCCGATCCTCGATACCGGCTTCGTGGTTGCGCGGCGTATCCGTCACGGCGTTCCGTTCTACCGGGCGGACAACGAGCACTTTCATCACCGGATGGCGCGGATCGGCTTCTCGCACCGGCGCACCACGATTTACCTTTACGGCTGGACGTCCCTACTAGCAGCCTTCGCCCTGGCACTCGCGTTGGTACCCGCTCGCGTCGACGGCGTTATCCAGCCGCTTTGGCTGGCGCTGCTGACCGCGATCGGCCTTGCGGCGGTCGCCGCCAGCTTCTACGTCGTCTACCTGCTCGAGATCTTCGTCTTTGCTCGGCGTCGCGGCGCGGCAGCGGAGCCGGCCGACTTCGAGCGCGCGATGGACGACTAGAACAGCGTCTTCTGCTCAGCCGCGCCCTGGTTCGTGTCGGACGGCCGATGGCGCCGGGCATCGCGTCGCAAGCCCGGGCGCGGTCGATCGTCGGTCGGCCAAGTGGTCTTGACGAGGTTCTGCAGGCGGCTGCGCTCGGCTTTCGGCGCATAGGCCCCGCGTGCGTAGAGCTCGGTGTAGCGCTCGACGAGATCGGGCCGCGTCGTTCGCAGCCAGTCGAAGAACACGCCGCGCAAGGAACCGCGCAGGTGCAGGGCGACTCCGCCGACCGACGCTGCGCCGGCCTCGTGTACGAGCTCGAGCAGCTCCGCGAGTTGGTCGGGCGAATCGTTGATGCCCGGCATCAGCGGCGCGATCAGAACACCGGTCGAGATGCCCGCGCGGTTGAGCTCGGCGACGGCTTCCAAGCGTGCCCGCGGGTTGGGGGTGTGCGGCTCGGTTTGACGCCACGCCTTCTCGTCAAGCGTCGGGATCGACAGGCAGGCGCTGAAGTCGGTCCGCTCGGCGATCTCCTTCATCAGGTCGAGGTCGCGCAGCAGCAGCGGAGACTTGGTCAGGATCGAGCACGGGTTGGAGTAGTCGCGCAGCACCTCCCAGATCCCGCGCATCAGCCGATAACGGCCCTCGACCCACTGGTACGGATCGGTGTTCGTCCCGAGCGCTACGTGCTCGCCCTTCCAGGACGGCTTGCACAGCTCGGCTCGCAACACCTCCGGGACGTTGACCTTGACGACGATCTCGCGCTCGAAGTCGCGCCCGGCGTTCATCCCGAGGAACTCGTGCGTCGGGCGAGCGAAGCAGTATTTGCAGGCATGGCTGCATCCCCTGTACGGGTTCACCGTCCAGCGGAAAGGCATCCGCGACGCCTCCGGGACCTTGTTCAGCGCGGATCGGGCGTAGACTTCGTAGAAGCGGGTATCGAGGGCCTCAGGCGCCTCGAAGGTGCGCACGACCGCCGGATCGCGGTAACCAGGAAGGCGGCGCTCCTCCTCCGATCCGACGGTCAAGTTGAGCCAGCGCACGAACACACGTTCGCATAAGCGCCGGACGGAACCGGCACCGGAGCAACTACTCGCCGGTGAGCGTCAGCACCAGCCGTCGCTCGCCGCCGCGGTCGCGGTGCTCGCAGAGGAAGATCCCCTGCCAGGTGCCGAGGGCGAGCCGACCGTCGCTCACGGGCAGCGTCAGCGAGCTGCCGAGCAGCGCCGCCTTGACGTGCGCCGGCATGTCGTCGGGGCCCTCGAGCGTGTGCGTCCACCAGGCCGCGTCCTCGGGGACAGCTCGGTCGAACCAGGCGTCCAAGTCGCGCGGGACCTCCGGCGAGGCGTTCTCGCTGATCGCCAGCGAGGCCGAAGTGTGGAGCACGAAGACGTGAAGCAGTCCGACTTTCAGCTCGTGTAGCTCGGGAACCGCTTCCACGACCTCACCCGTGATGAGATGAAGTCCGCGTTCACGCGGCGCGAGGGCGATCGTTCGCTGGACCCACATGTGGCGATTGTTGCGCTCTGAGGCAGCCCTCGCGCGCTCGTCGGCTCGTATAGAGTCACGGACCCGGTGCAGTGAGGTCCGTAGCCGCCGATCGAGCCCCGCTCAACGGGCCGTCGGAGCCTCCACGCCGGTCGCAGAATGCAGAGCGAGCAACCAAACCATGAACGGTCCGGACCGCGCCAACCCTGCCACGGCAGGCGCCACCCTGCTGGCGATCATCGTGCTTGGCACAGCAGCCGGCTTTGGACTGGGCACGCTCCTCGGATCGATCGCTCCCCTCACGCTCGCCGGCCTCGCCGTCGGGTTCGCCGCCGGAATAGCTCTTGTCTACACACGCTTTAGGGACACGTGAGATGGCCGACCCCGTGAATGGCGCCGGCCGTGGGGCCGTGGTCGGCTACATCGATCTAATCCTGCTCGTCGTCGCGCTGCCCGTCTTCACGTTGGTCGGGATGCCGCTCGTCGGCTACGGAGCCGCCGCGGCTGCCTGGCTCCTGCAGCGCACGATTCGACTGATCCTCTCCCGTCGAGCCCTGGCCTCTGACAACCCGCGCGCGATGGTCGCCGTCAACGCAATCAGCATGCTCGGTCGCGTCTGGTTGATGGGAGCCGCGATCCTGATCGTGGGTCTCGTCGCCGGTCGCGACGCCGGTCTAGCCGCGGCGATCCTGACGGTCGCCCTGTTCACCGCCGACCTGACGACCCAGATGCTCACCCATCCCTACGGCGGCGGGAAGGGGGCTTCCTCTTGAGCACGAAAGCGAAGGTCCTGCTCGGGATTGCGATCTGGCTCGGAGGAACCGTCGCGCTGGTCGCGCTCGTCGGTGGCAGCGGCGAGAACGCCAGCTTCGCGCCGATCGAGGAGTTCCGCCTCGAGCCTTGGATTCCGATCCAGCTCGGACCATTCGACCTCTCGATCAACAAGGCGGTCCTCTACCTCGTGATCGCGACCGTCCTGACCGTCATGACGATGACCTACATCGCGCGCCGCATGGTCGACAAGCCCAATCGCGTCCAGGCCGCCGTCGAGGCGATCTTCACCCTCTCGCGCGACCAGATCACCGGCGACAACATGTCGCGGGACATGTCGGTGCGGTGGTTCCCCTTCATCGCGACCCTGTTCCTCTTCATCCTCTTCTCGAACCTGATCGGCTACCTGCCGCTGCCGCTCAACACGCACGAGCCGGTCAGTGTCTTCGGCCTCGAGATCCCTTCGCTCGCGATCTACGCGGCCACCGCAAACCTCTCGATCCCGCTCGCCCTGACGCTCGTCGTTTGGATCGCCTACCAGGTCGAAGGTGTGCGGGCGAAGGGGCTCGTGCCCTACGTCAAGGGATGGATTCCCAAGGGATCGCCGCCTGCGCTCGTGCCGATGATCGCCTTCATCGAAGTGCTCTCACAGATCATGCGGATCGTTTCGCTCTCGGTGCGACTGTTCGCGAACATCCTCGCCGGACACATGCTGATCCTGTTCATGGGCGGCGGTCTCGCCGTCCTGCTCGGGCTCGCGGCACTCGGCTGGCTGACGGCCCCGATCGCGATCGTCTTCTTCCTGTTCGAGGTCGTGATCGTCGCCGGTCTGCAGGCCTTCATCTTCGCAACGCTTACTTCCATCTATCTCGGCGAAGCCGTCGCCGAGGGTCACTAAAGGAGACCCAACATGTTCGACGTTTTGATCCCATTCGCCCAGGCCGCCGAAGGCGTGACCGACGCGGGTCTGAAGTCGATCGCGCTCGGCATCGGCGCGGGCCTCGGCTCGATCGGCGCCGGCATCGGCGTCGGCTACATCTTCGCCAAGGTGATCGAGTCGGTCACTCGAAACCCCGAGATGCGCGACGAGATTACGAGCATCCAGTGGCTCGGCTTCGCGCTCACCGAGGCCGTTGCCTTCTACACCCTGATCTTCGGCCTGATCGCCTTCTTCCTCTAGGCCGATGGACGCAATTGCGCTGATACTCGCCGCGACCGAGGCGCCCGCTGAAGGGGGCGGCAGCTTCCTCGTCAGCCCGAGCCTCGGGCTGATGATCTGGACGCTGCTGTCGTTCGGCGTCGCGCTGCTCCTGCTGCGGAGGCTCGCCTTTCCGCAATTGGCAGCCTTCCTCGACCGGCGCCGCCAGGCGATCGCCGATGAGATCGAGGAGTCGGAACGACTGCGCGCGGAGTCGGACAAGGTGCTTGCCGAGTACCGCTCCCGGCTCGCCGAGGCGCGCGAGCAGGCCGAGGACATCGTCGTGCGCGCCCGCAAGGCGGGCGAGACGACCGAGGAGCAGGCGCGCAACGAGGCCAAGGCCTACCGCGAGCAGCTGCTTGAGACGACGCGCAAGGACATCGAGTCCGAGACGCGCCGCGCGCTCGACGAGATTCGCAAGGAGGTCGCCAACCTGACGATCACGGCGACCGAGAAGGTCACGCGCAAGACGCTCGATTCCGACGACCACCGCCGCCTGATCGAGGACGCTCTCTCCGAGGTCGACTTCACCGCGCTGGCCGGTCCGGCGGCGGACGGGGGCGAACGCTAGGGATGGAGCAGATCGCGGAGGTCTACTCGCGTGCGCTGTTCGACGCCTCGATCGAGCACGACGTGCTCAATCGGGTTCACGACGAGCTCGGCGAGTTCGCGGACGAGCTCTCCAGCAACCGCGACCTCCAGGTGTTCTTCTTCTCGCCCTACTTCTCCTCCGAGGAGAAGAAAGGCGGCATCGACAAGGTGATCGAGGGTGGGGACGAGCGGTTCGTCAACTTCCTCGAGCTGCTCGCCGAGCGCCACCGGCTGCCGGTCCTGTTCCGGATCAGGCGCGAGTTCGACAAGCTGTGGGCGGACGAGAACCGCATGCTGGCCGTCTCGGTGACTTCGGCGATCGAGCTCGACGAAAAGCTCGTGGAGGAGATCGGCAAGAAGATCGAGGAGCAGACCGATCGCAAGGTCGAGCTCACGAGCAAGGTCGATCCGGACGTGCTCGGCGGCCTCGTCCTGCAGGTCGGGAACATGGTGCTCGACGCGAGCATCCGCAACCGGTTGGAAAAACTTCGAAAGCAAGTGGCTCGCGCCGCGTAGGCGTCGCGCCTTAAGGAGACTCCGAACACATGCAGATCAAGCCAGACGAGATCACCAGCATCCTCAAGAGCCGCATCGAGGGGCTCGAGGACGGCGGTTCTGACCTCTCCGAAGTCGGAACGATCCTGTCGATGGCCGACGGGATCTGCCGCGTCCACGGCCTCGACAACTGCATGTCGCTCGAGATGCTCGAGCTGCCCCACGACGTCACCGGCCTCGCCCTGAACCTCGAGTCCGACAACGTCGGCGCGGTGCTGTTCGGCGAATGGGACAAGGTCTCCGAGGGCGATCAGGTCAAGCGGACCGGCCGGCTGCTCGAGGTCCCAGTCGGCGAAGAGCTGCTCGGCAGGATCGTCGACCCGCTCGGCACCCCGCTCGACGGCAAAGGTGATGTGAACACCACTCAGACCCGTCCGGCCGAGTTCAAGGCGCCGGGAATCATCCAGCGCCAGCCGGTCACCCGGCCGATGCAGACCGGCCTCAAGGCGATCGACTCGATGATCCCGATCGGCCGAGGCCAGCGCGAGCTGATCATCGGTGATCGCCAGACGGGCAAGACGGCGATCGGCCTCGACACGATCATCAACAACCGCGACAAGGACCTGATCTGCGTATACGTCGCGATCGGCAAGCGGATGTCGGCCGTCGTCCAGCTCGCCGAGACGCTCGCCGAGCACAATGCGCTGGACCACACGATTATCGTCGCCGCCCCGGCCGATCAGGCCGCCCCGATCCAGTTCCTCGCGCCGTACGCGGGCTGCGCGATGGCCGAGCACTTCACGTTCGAGGGCAAGGACTCGCTCTGTATCTACGACGACCTCACCCAGCAGGCGTTCGCCTACCGCCAGATGTCGCTGCTGCTGCGCCGCCCGCCGGGTCGCGAGGCCTACCCGGGCGACGTCTTCTACCTTCACTCGCGCCTGCTCGAGCGCGCCTGTCAGCTCTCTGACGAGGAAGGCGGCGGCTCGCTGACGGCGCTGCCGATCATCGAGACGCAGGCCAACGACGTCTCGGCCTACATCCCGACGAACGTCATCTCGATCACCGACGGCCAGATCTTCCTCGAGTCGAACCTATTCAACTCGGGCGTGCGGCCGGCGATCAACGTCGGCATCTCCGTGTCGCGCGTCGGCGGCAACGCCCAGACCAAGCCGATGAAGAAGGTCGCGGGCGGTCTGCGGCTCGAGCTCTCTGCTTACCGCGACCTCGAGGCGTTCGCCCAGTTCGGCTCCGAGCTCGACGCCGAGACGCAGGCGACGCTCGGTCGCGGCGCGCGCCTGGTCGAGACGCTCAACCAGGCCGAGCTCAAGCCGTGGAACGTCGAGGAGCAGGTCGTCGCGATCTTCTCCGGCACCGGCGGCTTCCTCGACCGACTCAAGCTCGAGCGCGTGCCCGAGTTCCAGGCGAGCCTGATCGACCGCCTGAAGGCCGAGCACGCTGATCTGATGAGTAAGCTCGCGGCCGGCGACTGGGGCGACGAGGTCGAGCAGGAGCTGCGCGACGCCGTCAAGGACGCCCTCGATGACTTCGGGTCCGATTTCGACTCCGAGGGCAACCCGCTTGAGGAGGGCGAGTCCGACCGGATCCTCTCCGAGGATGAGCGCGCCAAGGAAGGGCGCACGGGCGGCGAGCACGAGGGATCGGCCGAGGACGCGGAGGCCGACTCCGACTCGGATGAGTCCGACGACTCGGACGACTCCGGCGAGTCCGCCGAGGAGACCGAGGAGGCCGCCGCGCCGGCGTGATCTAGATGGCGACCCAGAAGGACATCAAGGATCGGATCGCTTCGGTCAAGAACATCCAGAAGATCACGCGCGCCATGGAGATGGTCGCCGCGGCGCGTCTGCGCCGCGCCGAGCAGCGGATCGAGGCGCTGCGCCCCTACGCCCGTGCGATCCGCAAGCTGACAGCACGGGTCGTCGCCAACGCCCAGTCGATCCCGAACATGCCGCTGCT
>JACCVG010000216.1 GCA_013698335.1 Thermoleophilaceae bacterium | reverse complement strand
ACGCCGACGATGACGCGAGCGAGCAGCAGCCCGAAATCGCTGTAGCGGCCGAGTCCTGCTAGTGGGAGCGAGGACACGTGGAAACCTCCTGGTCGGGGCGGGACCTCGCCGCCAGGCTACTCCGGGGCGACGTCCGGGTGCGGGTGGATCTCGACCCACGCGTTGTAGTCGGGTATGCCGGCCTCCCGGGAGCGGACGCCTCGCTCGATCAGCACGTTGGCCTCGGGCCAGTGGGCCTGGACGTTTCCGGGCTTGACCGGCGCCACCAGGATGGTCCCACCGAGCTCGCCATGGGCGCTGCGCAGCAGGATTCGGGCGCCGTCAGCGAGGCCGAGCCGCTCGGCGTCCTCGGCGCTCACGAGGACGGCTTCCCGCAGCGCGCCGGTGATCGCGTCCTTACGTTCCTGGATCATCGAGTTGAATTGCTTGCCGCGGCGGGTCGTAAGGCGCAGCGCACCGTCGGGCGGGAGGGAGGAGGACGGGACTACCGGACTGAACCGGGCGCGCCCGTCGCTTGTCGGGAACTCCCAGTCGGCGCAGAGATGGGGGCCGCCGTACTGGAACTGATCGCCCTGCTCGCTCAGGTTCTCGATCCCGCCGTACTCGGGGATCGTCGCTCCGATCTCGGCTCGCACGGCAGCCGTCGAGCCGAAGGAGACCAGCCCGGCGAGTTCGGGGCGCACGCGTGCGGCGAGGTCGCCGAACACCTCCCATTCGCCGCGCGCGCTGCCGATCCGCGGCCCCGGGATCTCGGGGGAGAAGATCACGCGCCGCTCCGTGCTCGTCTCGGTGACGCCTCCCGGAATCTCATAGCGCGTCGCGGCCGGCAGCAGGACGACCGCCTCGGCCGGGTCGACGAGCATCTGCGGGGAGAGCAGGATGTCCATGTGAGCGCGCACGCCGATGCGGGTGAGCGCCTGCCCGACCCAGTCGGGATCGGGCAGCACCTCGAGGAAGTTCCCGCCCGCCGAGAACAGAACGTCGAGCTCGCCTCGCGCGGCCGCCTCGATCATCTCCGGGGCGTTGAGCCCCGGTTCGGGAGGAACCGTGAACCCCCAGCGCTTCGAGAGCAGGGCTGCGTGCTCGGGGTCGACGGGCAAACCCCCGGGCAGAGCGCTGGCGTAGCACCCCATCTCGGCCCCGCCCTGGACGCCCGAGTGTCCGCGGATCGGCATCAGCCCGCAGTGCTTTCGTCCAACGAAGCCCTTGGTCAGCGCGAGGTTGACGATCGCACGCACGTTGTCCTCGCCGGAGGTGTGCTGGGTGACGCCCATCGACCAGACGAAGACGGCGCTCTCGGCACCGCCGATCATCCGCGCGAGCTCGAGCATCTCGGCGCGATCGACGCCCGCGCCGCGCTCGAGCTCCGGCCAGTCGATCGCTGCGACCGCGTCGGCGAGCACTTCGAACCCGTTGGTGTGGCGCGCGATGAAGCCGGCGTCGGTCCAGCCGTTTTCGATCATCTGCTTCATCACCCCGGTCAGGAAGGCCAGGTCTCCGCCGGTGTCGATCTGGAAGAAGCGGTCGGCGATCCGCGTCCCGAACAGGGCGCTCTCGGGGATCGACGGGATCCAGTAGCGCTCCATCCCGGGCTCCCGATATGGATTGACGCAGACCACCTGGGTGCCCTCGCGCTTGGCGTGGTGGAGGTACTTCATCGCGACCGGCTGGTTGTTGGCGGGGTTGGACCCGATGAACACGACCAGGTCGGAGCCGATCCAGTCGCTGTAGGAGCAGGTGGTGGCGGCGACTCCGAGCGCATCGCGCAGCCCGTAGGTGCTCGGCGAGTGGCAGATCCGCGCAGCGTTGTCGATCGAGCCCGAGCCGAGGGCGCGCCACGCCTTCTGTGCCGCGTAGTAGGACTCGTTGGGCATCCCTCGGCTGGTTAGGAAGGCGGCGATTCGATCCGGTGTCGAGGAGCGGATCCGCTCGGCGATCAGATCGAGTGCGATATCCCAGCTCGCTTCGGTGAAGCCCGGCTCGCCGGCCAGGCGGATCATCGGATAGGGCAGTCGGCCGAGCTCGCGTAGCTCGGCGGCGCTGCGGCCGCGCAGCCGCGAGAGGTCGGCGAGCACCGCGGGGTCGAGCGCATCGGCCGTGTTGAGGCTCAGCAGCCGTAGCCGGACGTTGCAGAGGTGGGGTCCGTCGAGGGTCCAGTCCTTGAGCCCCGTGGTCCCCAGCGCGCAGCCGTCGCAGACCCCCCGCGTGAGGATCCGCCAGGCGTAGATCGGGTGCCGTCGGCTCGCCCAGGCGGCCTTGGTGATCTCCATGTAGTTGTTCGGCCGCTGCTCGCCGAGCCCGAACGGCCGCAGGCTCGCGCGCAGCCGCTTGTCGAAGCGTCCGAGGTGTTGGGGCATTGCGGCCGACGATACTTATCTCGATGAGCCCCGATCGCGTTGACGCGCGTATGTACGTCCAGGTGGAACGCGAGGGCGTCGATGACCGGGTGGCGGCCGAGGAGCCGCTCGAGATCCGGGTCAATGACGAGCCACTCGCCGTGACGATGCGAACGCCCGGCCACGATGAAGAGCTCGCTGCCGGCTTTCTCTGGGGGGAGGGGCTGCTCGAGGAGTCGCCGCAGGTCGCGCTGACCGAAGATCTGGCCGCGAACACCGTCGAGGTGACGGCGAGGCTGCGCTTCGATCCTGGGGCCCGCAGCTTCTACATGACTTCCTCGTGCGGGATCTGCGGCAAGGGCGCGCTCGAGGAGGTCGCCCGCCGCACCCCCGCAATCGCTGGGGGGCCCCGCGTGAAGCGATTCCTGGTCGCCGCGCTACCCGATCGGCTGCGCCAGCCGGCGTTCGAGCTGACCGGCGGTCTACACGCGGCCGGGATCTTCAATTCGGAGGGCGAGCCGCTAGTGGTGCGCGAGGACGTCGGCCGCCACAATGCGCTCGACAAGGCGATCGGCCGCGCGCTGCTCGACGGTGAGCTGCCGTTGTCGGAGTGTCTGATCTGCGTCAGCGGGCGGCTCGCCTTCGAGCTCGTCCAGAAGACGGCGCTCGCCGGTGCACCGATTCTCGTTGGCGTCGGGGCGCCGACCTCGCTGGCGATTTCACTGGCTGAAGATCGCGGGATCACGCTGTGCGGATTCGCGCGTGGAGGTGCGGTGAACGTCTACACGCATGACGGTCGTATCGACTGACACGAAGTCGGCTGCTAGGATTTGCCGGTAGTCGCTCGCGAGTTTCGCGCTCCTCTTTCGTGCGGCCCCATTCCAGGAAGGCGCCAGAGGAGTCAGTTGACGGACGTTGAGTCGCGCGAACTGGAAGCGGCTCGCGCGGAGGCGCGTTACCGGCGTGAGCGTCGAGACCTCTACCGGGCTCGGCTCCAGACCGCCCGGTCAGCCAGCGACGCCAGGTTGAAAGAGCTCGACCGCGAGTGCAGATCGGCCGAGACCCGGCTCAGTCGGATTGAGCAGCGCTCCGGTCGGGCAGAGGACTTGAAACAGACCCCGACGAAAGTGACGGAGAGATGAGCAAGCCGAATCGATACGACGTAGCCAAGGCGGTCGGTGAACTGCCGTCCGCGACCGAGGATGCCGTCGTCGAGGCGATGGGCGCCGACGTCGACACCGAACGCGTGCAGCATGCGCTCGAGAGCGCTGCCAAGCACGGGCTGATCACCAAGGGTGCTGGAGACAACGGCGCCGCGACCTGGGAGATCAGCGACAAGGGCAAGCGCAAGGTCGCGGCCAACACCTGATCGTCTGGACGGTTAGAGGCGGCGCGCCGTCCAGATGTCGGCGCGGGTCGGGATCGACAGATCCCCTTCGGGCAGCAGCTCGGCGATCTCGCGGATCAGGGCGGCCCGTTCGGGGTCGTTCATTCGCGCGATGAAGGAGTAGGACCGCAGCGCCGCCAGGTAGCGGTCGGCCGTCGTCTGCTGGTGGAAGCGCAGCTCCTTGTGTACCAGCGGAGCGAAGCCTTCGTGGCGTGTGATCCCGTCGCGCCCTTGCTCGCCGACGAAGCCAGGGTGATCGCCGCGGTGCGGGGCGATCTTCGCGCGGACCTGCGCCTGCCATCCGGCGGAGCCTTCGTCTTCGGGCCAACGCCAGACCAGGGCCAGCCGGCCGCTCGGGGTCA
>JACCVG010000215.1 GCA_013698335.1 Thermoleophilaceae bacterium | reverse complement strand
GGCAACCCGCTTGAGGAGGGCGAGTCCGACCGGATCCTCTCCGAGGAGGAGCGCTCCAAGGAAGGCCGCACGAGCGGCGAGAACGGCGCGTCGTCGGAGGCCGATGGCGCGGAGTCGGAGGAGACGGAGAAAGCCGCCACACCGGCGTAGCAGCGAATGGCGACCCAGAAGGACATCAAGGACCGGATCGCTTCGGTCAAGAACATCCAGAAGATCACGCGCGCGATGGAGATGGTCGCTGCGGCGAGGCTGCGCCGCGCCGAGCAGCGGATCGAAGCGCTGCGGCCCTACGCCCGTGCGATCCGCAAGCTGACAGCACGGGTCGTCGCCAACGCCCAGTCGATCCCGAACATGCCGCTGCTGGAGCCGCGCGAGGACGTCGAGACCGTCGCGATCCTGATCGTGACCGGAGACCGCGGCCTCGCCGGCGCCTTCAACTCGCAGATCATCCGCGCCGCGAACCGCCGCCAGCGCGAGCTCGTCAAGGAGGGCAAGCAGGTCGTCTGGTACGCCTCCGGCAAGCGCGGCGTCTCCTCGCTCACCTTCCGCGGCTTCGAGGTCGCGGGCGCCTACCAGGGCTTCACCGATCGGCCGAGCTACGCCGACGCACGCGAGATCGCCGAGGACCTCGCGGCGGCGTTCGTCGACGGCAAGGTCGATCGGATCGAGACCGTCCACAACCACTACATCTCGCCGCTCTCCCAGGAGGTCCGCAACGAGGTCCTGTTGCCGCTCCAGGAGATGGCCAGCCTGCTCGATACCGCCGACGAGCATCTCGGCACGGGTGACGAGGACAACGACGAACCCACAGGGCAGAGCCGCGCGCTGTGGCTCTTTGAGCCCGAGCCGGAGGAGATCCTCCAGCGGCTGATCCCTGACTACCTCGAGATATCGATCTTCCGGCGGCTGCTCGAGTCGACCGCCTCCGAACACGGGGCGCGCATGACCGCGATGCGCTCGGCATCCGACAACGCCTCGGACCTGATCGGCAGCCTCACCCTCGAGGCCAACCGCCGCCGCCAGGCCGAGATCACCCAGGAAATCATGGAAGTCGTCGCCGGAGCCGAGGGGCTCAGCTGACGCCCCACCCTTCGAACCGACCCTCAAGGAGAACCAACGTGGAAGCAGCAACGAGCACCAAGACCGTCGGCCGGATCGAGTCGATCACCGGCGTCGTGATCGAGGCGTCGTTCCCCGACGGCGACCTGCCCGAGGTCTACAACGCGCTCGAGGTCGAGCTCGAACGGCCCGGCGGCGAGAGCCATACGCTCGTCTGCGAATGCCTCCAGCACCTCGGCGACGACCGCGTGCGCGCGGTCGCGATGGACTCGACCGACGGCCTGCGGCGCGGCACCGACGTCGTCGACACCGGCGCGCCGATCACGGTACCGGTCGGTAAGGGGACGCTCGGCCGGATCTTCAACGTGCTCGGCGAGACGATCGACGACGGCGGAGACATCGAGTTCGAGGAGCGCTGGCCGATCCATCGCCCGGCACCGAGCGCCGAGGACCTGACTCCGAGCCAGGAGATCTTCGAGACCGGCATCAAGGTCGTCGACCTGCTCGCTCCCTACGCCAAGGGCGGCAAGGTCGGTCTGTTCGGCGGCGCGGGCGTCGGCAAGACCGTGCTGATCCAGGAGCTCATCAACAACCTCGCCCAGGAGCACGGCGGCCTGTCGGCCTTCTGCGGCGTCGGTGAGCGCTCGCGTGAGGGCAACGACCTGTGGCTCGAGATGAAGGAGTCGGGCGTCATCGACAAGACGATGCTCGTCTTCGGCCAGATGAACGAGCCGCCCGGAGCACGCATGCGCGTCGCCCTTTCAGGTCTGACGATGGCCGAGTACTTCCGCGAACAGGGCGGCCAGGACGTGCTGCTGTTCATCGACAACATCTTTCGCTTCGTCCAGGCGGGCTCGGAGGTCTCGGCGCTGCTCGGCCGGATGCCTTCGCAGGTCGGCTATCAGCCGACGCTGACGACCGAGATGGGTGAGCTCCAGGAGCGGATTACCTCGACCCGTCAAGGCTCGGTCACCTCGATCCAAGCGATCTACGTCCCGGCCGATGACCTCACCGACCCCGCGCCGGCATCGGCCTTCGCCCACCTCAACGCCACGACGACGCTCTCGCGAGCGATCTCGGAGAAGGGGATCTACCCGGCGGTCGACCCGCTCGACTCGAGCTCGACGATCCTCAAGCCGGATGTCGTCGGCCAAGAGCACTTCGACGTCGCCAACGAGGTCAAGGAGATCCTCCAGCGCTACCGCGAGCTGCAGGACATCATCGCGATCCTCGGTATCGACGAGCTCTCCGACGCCGACAAGCAGACCGTCAATCGCGCGCGTCGAATCGAGCGGTTCCTCTCGCAGCCGTTCTTCGTCGCCGAGCAGTTCACCGGCCTGTCCGGCAAGTACGTGGCGATCGAGGAGACGGTGCGTTCCTTCAAGGAGGTCATCGCGGGCGACCACGACGACGTCCCCGAGCGCGCGTTCAACATGAAGGGCTCGATCGACGAGGTCATGGAAGACGTCAAGAAGTCCGGGTCTAAGGAGTAGCTGCACCGCATGGCGCGCAACAAGTTCCCGGTCGAGGTCAAGACCCCCGAGGGCGATGCCTGGAGCGGTGAGGTCGAGATGGTCGCGACCCGCACGACGACCGGTGGAATCGGTGTGCTCGCGAACCACGCGCCGCTGATGGCGATGCTCGAGCCGACCGAGCTGCGGCTCTACATTTCGGGCTCAGAGAACCCGGGTAGCGCGGAGATCGTCCGCTTCGCGCAGGGCGAGGGCTACCTCCAGGTCGTCGACAACTCGGCGCTCTTGCTGGTCGAGGACGCGATCGAGCCGAGCGAGCTCGACCGCGCAGATCTGGAGGCGCGCCTCGAGGACGCTCGCAAGGCGGCCGAGGATGCCGAAGAGGGTTCCGAGGAGCGCGCCCGCCACGAGCGCGACATCAAGCGTCTCGCCGCATTTCTGGAGTGCACTTCCAGCAGCTGAGCTCGGTTCAGAGGTTCGGGCGGCGGTTAGCCCAGGGGAGCGCGGCCTCGAGCTGCGCTCCGAGTGACAGCAGGACGTCCTCGCGGGCCGGGTGGCCGACGAGCTGGACGCCGAGCGGAAGGCCGGCCTCACTCTGGTAAAGCGGCAGCGAGATCGCCGGCTGGCCCGTCACGTTCCAGATTGCGGTGAACGGGGTGAACGAGGCCGAGCGGGCAAAGCCGGACATCGGATCGGGACCGCAGGGGTCGATTTCGTCGAGCGGGAGCGGCGGCTCGGCCAGAGCGGGGGTGAGCAGCACGTCGTAGCCGGCGAAGTCGCCCACTATCTCGCGAGTTGTCCTCTCTAGGACGGCAAGCGAGAAGCGGTAGTCGGGAGCGCTCAGCGCGGAGCCGATCTGGTGCAGCGCCCAGGACAGCGGCTCGACGTCGTCCTCGGTCGCTTCGGCGCCGCGGATCATCGCGCCGGCGCGGGTGACTTCAGAAACGCCGACGGCCCAGTGGTTGGTGAAGTGAGGCAGAAGTTGGCCGGGATCGATGTGCGGGCCGCCCTCGAAGACCTCATGGCCGAGGTCGCTCAGGGCCCCGGCGGCATCCTCGGCCGCCGTGACGTAGGCAGAATCGACCGGGTTGCCGAGCGGCGAGGTGGTCATCAGCGCGATCCGCAGAGGGCCGGGGTCGCGTGCGGCGGACTCCGCGAACGGCCGCTCGGGGTCTGACAGCCAGACGGTGTCGCCCGGCTCGTAGCCGGCCATCACGTCGAGCATCGCGGCCGAGTCGGCGACCGTACGCGTCAGCGCGCCATCCGTCGAGGTGTAGTGCCAGCCGCTGATCGGGGCGCGAGAGAGACGCCCCCGCGCGGGCTTGAGGCCGACGAGGCCGCAGCAGGCAGCCGGTATCCGGATCGAGCCTCCGCCGTCGGAGCCATGGGCCACCGGGACCATCCCCGCGGCGACCGCCGCGCCCGAGCCGCCGCTCGATCCGCCGGGGACGCGATCGAGGTCCCAAGGATTGCGGGTGTGGCCGAAGCGCCGCGGCGAGGTCGTGGGGAGGATCCCGAACTCGGGGCTCGCGGTGACGCCGACGATCACGAACCCCGCTTCGCGCACCCGGCGAACCAGGGCGCAGTCGAACGGCGGGACGAGCTCGCCGAACAGGTCGGACCCGTTCGCCATCCGGATTCCCTCCACGGGGGTGAACAGGTCCTTGATCGCTATCGGAACCCCGGCGAACGGCCGCTCGTCGCCCGGACCGACCTGCGAGGCCGTTTGCAGCGCGCGCTCGGCGTCGAGCGTCGTGAAGGCGTTGATTGCGGGGTCGCTCGCGTCGATCCGCTCGAGCGCCTCCTGGGTCAGCTCGACGGCGCTGACCTCACCCGACCGGACAAGTTCCGCCAGTTCGAGAGCGGGGCGGAACATGAGGCTCTCTCCCGGCACGTTGGGGACTGTATTAGGTTCTCCCCGACCAACCGGAAAGGCTGCCGTGATCGACCTGTTCGCCGGCGAGGTCAGCTTGGCCCAGTAGGACTTAAGCTGCCGTTCGTCCGCAGGACCTCTCCCGTCAGAGCGCCAGCGCCCGCTCGATGATCGTCTCGGCGTCGACACCCTGCTCGAGCGTCCCGTAGGCCCGGCCCGCGCGGCCGCCGAGCCGCGAGGCGCAGAAGGCATCCGAGACCGCCGCGGGCGCGTTGCGGACCAACAGGCTTCCCTGCAGGGCCACCCCGAGCTCCTCGACGACCCGGCGCGCGTACCACTGCGGGTCGTCGCTCGCGAGGCCGCCGAGCTTGTCCTCGATCCCTGAGAGGTGGTGGTCGAGGTGGGCGTTGGATCCCTGCGCGAGCCGGCATTCGGCGAGCAGCGCGGCCAGCGTCTCCGGCTCCCGCCCGATCGCGCGCAGAACATCGAGCGCCGCCACGTTGCCCGATCCCTCCCAGATCGAGTTGAGCTCGATGTCGCGGTAGATCTGGGGCATCGGCGACTCCTCGACGTAGCCGTTGCCGCCGAAGCACTCGAGCGCCTCGACCGCGACCCCGGGGCCACGCTTGCAGATCCAGTACTTGCTGACCGCGGTCGCGAGCCGGCGGAAGCTCGACTCGCCCGGCTCGTCATAGGCGCGGGCGATCCGCAGCGCGGTCGCGGTCGCCGCCTCGGACTCGAGCGCGAGGTCGGCGAGCACGTTGCGCATCGCCGGGTGGTCGCTCAGGTACGCGCCGAAGCTGCGGCGGCCGCGACAGTGATTGACCGCTTCGCTGACTGCACGCCGCATCCCGGCCGTCGTCCCGAGGATGCAGTCGAGGCGGGTGTGGTTGACCATCTCGATGATTGTCGGGACGCCGCGACCCTCCTCGCCGACCAGCCGTCCCTCGAGGTCGGCGAATTCGACCTCCGACGAGGGCAGCGAGCGCGTTCCGAGCTTGTCCTTGAGCCGCTGGATGTGGAAGCCAGGCCCTGGCTCGACGAGGAAGCAGGAGAGGCCGGCGTCGGTCTGGGCGAGCGTCAGGAAGACGTCGCACGGGGGGTAGGAGCAGAACCACTTGTGGCCGGTGATCGAATAGGTGCCGTCGCCGGCCTCGACCGCGACGGTCGTGTTCGCGCGCACGTCCGAGCCGCCCTGCTTCTCGGTCATCGCCATCCCGCAGAGCGCGCCGTTGTCGTAGTCGCTCGCGATCAGCCGCGGCTCCCACTGCTCTGCGAGCTCCTGGTTGGCCCTGATCGCCGGGACCCCGGCGTAGGTCATCGACACGGGGCACATCACGCCCGAGGAGATCTGGCTCCAGAGCATGAACATCGAGGCACGGACCACATGTGCGCCCGCCACGGGGTCGCTCCACGGGAGCCCCGCCATCCCGCCCTCGATCGCGTGACGTAACAGCCAGTGCCAGGACGGATCGAGCTCGATCTCGTCGATCCGGTTGCCGAAGCGGTCGTGGGTCAGCAGCCGCGGCTCGTTGCGCTCGGCCCGTCGACTGTGCTCGTGGGTCTCGGGCGAGCCCGCCAGCGCGCCGATCGCGCGCACCCGCTCTACGCCCCATGCCCCGCCCTCGCGGCTCAGCCCCTCGACGAGCGCTGGGTCGACCTCGAAGACGTTGTGGCCGACTAGCGGCGGCGCCTGGTTGAGCACTTCATGCGTGGGCGGTGCGACGGACATCCGGCTCCTCCTCGTGTTTGATCGCCTTGACGGCGAACTGGACCAAGCTCGTGATCAGTGCTTCGGAGCGGTGTGGGTCGGCGGCGCGGTGGCTGGCCGCACCTTCGGAGAGCGGGCCGACGAGCACCTCGGCGAGCGCGCCGACGAGCGCCGCCGCAACTGTCGGGCAGTCGACCGGCTCGATCTCCCCGGCGCGGATTCCGTCCTCGAGGACTGCCGCGAAGACGTCGCGATAGCCGCGCCGGAACACAAGGCGCTCGGCCTCGACTGCGGGATCGACCGGCTCGGCAAGCAGTGCGTAGGCGAGCACCGGGTTGGCGAGCGCACGGCGGGCGAAGACCTCGGCGCCGCCCGCGATTCGCTCGGCGGTGCTCAGCCCGCGTCGGTCCGCGAGCTCGGTGACGACATCGAGCTCGCGCTGAGAGGCGCGGCGAAAGACCTCGGCGAACAGCGCCGCCTTGGAGCTGAAATGCCTGTAGACGGTCCCGGTCGCGACCCCGGCGCGAGCCGCCACCGCGCCGATTGACGCCGACCCGTAGCCGTCCTCAGCCACCTGCCCGAGCGCGGCGAGGACGATCTGCTCGCGCGCCGCAACTCGACGCGCTTCGGTGCGGGGAGTCGAGCGGTAGGCCACGCAAGAAGTGAATCATGATTCAGGTCTTTATGCACCCCGTGATCGTCTTAGGCCTCCGCAATCTTGCGCCGCTAGCCGACGACCCGCCTGGGGAGGGTCGAGCCGCGCGTGGCATGACCCCGGTGGGGTCTACTCTGTCGCGATGGACGAACGGGCCCTCACCGAGCGGCTGATCACCTATAACACCTCGACCCTCGACGGGATCCGGAGCTGTTCGGGCTTCGTCAAGGGCTGGCTCGATTCCCACGACGTCCCGGTCTCGGCCTGGACCTGCCACGGCCGCCCGATCCTCGCCGCGACCGTTGGCGCCGCCGAGGGGCCGACGATCGTCCTGCACGGCCACCTCGACGTCGTCCCCGCCTATGAGGAACAGTTCGAGCCGCGGCTCGATGGTGACCGGCTGATCGGCCGCGGCGCCTACGACATGAAGGGCGGCCTCGCCGGAATGATGTGTGCGACCTGCGATCTCGTTCGCCAGGACGGGGTCCGCGTCCACCTGCTGATCGTCTGCGACGAAGAGGCCGATGAGGATGCCGGAAAGGGGACCGAAGCCCTGATCGACCGCGGGTATCTGGGCGACTTCGCGATCACCGGCGAGCCGACCGACCTGCTGATCGGGGTCCAGGCCAAGGGCGTCCTCGCCCTGCGGCTCGAGGTTCTCGGCAAGGCGGCCCACGGCTCGACGCCGTGGCTCGGCGACAACGCCGCGCTGAAGGCGATTGACGTCTTCCGTCGGATCGAGTCGCTGCCCTTCTCACGGGCGTCCTCCGAGCTCTTCGATCGGCCCTCGATCAACCTCGGCCGGATCTCCGGCGGCGACGCGCTCAACAAGGTGCCCGACGTGTGCACGATCGATGTCGACATTCGTTACCTGCCCGGCCAGGATCCGGAGCAGATCCTGGCGTCCGTCCGCGACCTGCCCGAGACTCGCGTTTCCGTGATCTTCCAGCGGGAACCGGCGATCGTCGACCGCGACCATCCGTTGGTCAGCGCGCTCGCCGACGCCGTCCGCGATCGGACCCGCGCCGAGGCGATATCGGTCGGTCGCGATGGCGCCTCGGACGCCGTAAGCTTCCTCGAAGCCGGTGTCCCGGCGGTCGAGTTCGGCCCTACGGGAGGTGGCCACCACGGTCCCGACGAATGGGTCTCGGTGGAATCGCTGCACTCTTATCGCCGTGCGCTGGTCGACTTCGTCGAGATCGTCCCGACCCGCGTCTCCACGCCGCGGCTGAGGATCGCCTGAGAAATCAACGACTTGCCCGAGCAGAGCCCCGAAAGCAGTTTCACCTTCTGGAAGCGTCTCGCGGTCGGGGCGCTGATGGTCGTCGCCTGCACGACGGCGGCGACGGCGGCTTTCGGGGTCAGCGAGGTCGAGAGCGTGATCGATCAGATCACGAAGGGCAAGAAGATCGACGTGGAGGAGAAGTTCCTCGACCGTGCCCAGGAGGGCGAGCCTCAGACGATCCTGCTGATCGGATCAGACACGATCGGCAAGGGGGAAACCGAGATCGGGCGGGAGACCGCGCGGTCTGACTCGATCATCCTGGTCCGGCTCGACCCCAAGCGCAAGGCGACGGCGGTGATGTCGCTCCCGCGCGATCTGCGCGTCGAGATCCCGGGCTTCGGAACCGACAAGATTAACGCGGCCTACTCGCTCGGCGGAGCCGAGCTGACTCTCCAAACCGTCAAAGCGGCCACTGGGCTGCCCGTCAACCACGTAGTCAACGTCGACTTCGGCGGGTTCACCGAGGTCGTCGACGCGCTCGGCTGCGTCTACCTTGACATCGATCGGCGTTATTACAACGACAGCCTCGACTACACCCCGATCGATCTCCAGCCCGGTTACCAGCGGCTCTGCGGCCTCCAGGCGCTCGCCTACGCGCGCTACCGCCACGACGACACTGACATCGTCCGCGCCGGACGCCAGCAGGACTTCCTGCGCGCGTTCCGCGACCAGCTAGGGCTCAACCGGCTGATCGAGGAGCGCAAGGAGCTCGTGACGATCTTCCAGCGCAACACCGAGTCCGACATCAGCGAGCGCGCCGATGCGGCTAATCTCCTGACGCTCGCGATCGGCTCGGCCGCCAATCCGATCGAGGAGATCCATCCGGACTTCACGCTCGAGCCCGAGTACGTGACCTCGACCCCCAAGCAGATGCAGGAGGCAACCGCCGACTTCCTCGGCGTGCGGGCTTCAGAGGGTCCGCGCGGAACGATCACCCCCGCCGACACGCCCAACGCGAACGCGACCGGCGTGCCCGACAAATCGGGCGGCAAGCGGTCCGGCGGAGGCCGGAAGCCGACCGTGGAGGACAAGCGCGTCGAGCGGGTTGCCCGCAACGCGAAGGCCAGGCGCCCGGGCCAAGGTCCGGCGCCGGCCGAGCAGAAGCAGGCGG
>JACCVG010000209.1 GCA_013698335.1 Thermoleophilaceae bacterium | reverse complement strand
GCGCCTGGCTGCGCACCGCCGAGTGGACGATCAACGTGGCGGCGCGTGCCGCGTCGGACGTCACCCAGGCGGCGCTCTCCGGAACCCCTCCGGGGCAGCTGCTCGGCAGCGCCGGCGAGGAGATCGTCGAAGGCGCGCGGCGGATCCTCGGCGTCACCGACCTCGAGCAGCGGCTGCTCGGCAACAGGCGCCCCGAAGCGCCGCCGCCCGCGTCAGGAGACGGATCGCTGCGCGAGCGGGGCGCCGATCTACTGAACCGCTCGGCCGATGTGCGCGCGCTCGACGACGCCCACCCCGCCTACGACCGGATCCTCTCCGAGCTCGCGCCCGACGAGGCCCGCATTCTGCGACTGTTCGCCAACAGCGGGCCGCAGGCAGCCGTCGACGTGCGCACCTGGCGCCCACTCGACGTCGGCGCACAGACCGTCGCCCCCGGCCTGACGATGATCGGGCCGCGGGCGGGTGTCCGCTACATCGACCGCGTCCCCGCCTACCTCAACAACCTCTTCCGGCTCGGTCTGATCTGGTTCTCACACGACCCGCTCGACGACCTGCCCGCTTACCAGGTGCTCGAGGCCCAGCCCGACGTGCTCGGTGCGATGCGATCGGCCGGACGCGCGCGAATCGTCCGTCGCAGCATCCTGCTGACCCCCTTCGGCACCGACTTCTGCGCGCTCTGCCTCCCGGCGACAACCGCCGGCTTCGAGGCGGTCGCCGCCGAGGCGGCCGCCGCCTCTACCTGATGTGTATCCCGGAGATAGCCCGTGAGATGACGATCCGCTGGATCTCCGACGTGCCTTCGAAGACCGTGTAGATCTTCGCGTCGCGAGCCATTCGCTCGACCGGGAACTCGCGCGTGTAGCCGTTGCCGCCGAGGATCTGCATCGCGCGCTCGGTGCTCCAGACGGCGACCTCACCGGCCTTGAGCTTGGACATCGAACCCTCGGCGTTGGTGAAGGTGTGTGCGTTACGACCCATCCACGACGCCCGCCAGACGAGCAACCGCGCCGCGTCGATCTCCATCTTCATGTCGGCGAGCGTGAACGCGATCGCCTGGTTCTCAATGATCTTCTTGCCGAACTGTTCGCGTTCCTTGGCGTAGCCGAGGGCGTACTCGTAAGCCGCGCGTGCGATACCGATCGCCTGGGCGCCGACCGTAGGGCGCGAGGCCTCGAAGGTCTGCATCGCGGCCTGACCCTTGGACTTCTTGCCCTCGCGTACGCGCGCGAGACGCTCGTCGAGCTTCTCCTTGCCGCCAAGCAGACAGGAGCCGGGCACGCGACAGTCGTCGAGGTGGACATCGGCGGTGTGCGAGGCACGGATGCCATGCTTCTTGACCTTGACGCCCTGCTCGCAGCCGGGGGTGCCGGGGGGGATTACGAACGCCGCGTGCGCGCGCGAGCCGAGCTCGCGGTCTACCGACGCGATCACGACATGGACCTTGGCGATGCCGCCGTTGGTCGCCCACGCCTTCTGGCCATTGATGACCCACTCGTCCTTTGCCTCGTCGTAGCGGGCGGTCGTGCGAATCGCGGACACATCCGAGCCGGCGTCGGGCTCGGATGAGCAGAACGACGCCACGGCCGGATCCTCCTCGCTACCGAAGCACTGCGGGATCCACTCGCCGACCTGTTCGCCGGTGCCTTGGCCGAAGATCGCCGCGACCGCGAGCGCGGTGCCCATGATCGACATGCCGATGCCGGCATCGCCCCAGAACAGCTCCTCGTTGACGATCGGGAGCTGGAGGCCGGATGGGTCGGCGAAGAACTGGGCCAGCGACTCGAAGCCGTAGAGGCCGATCTTGGCGGCCTCCTGAATGACTGGCCAGGGCGTCTCCTCGCGCTCGTCCCATTCGGCGGCTGCCGGGCGGACGACGTTTTCGGCGAAGCCATGGACCCAGTCGCGGATGTCCTGCTGATCCTGCGAGAGCTCGAGGCTGAAGGGCGGCGCGTCGGACTCGTTGCCGGCGGTGACGGCCGCGGCGGCCTCCTCGGCGGTGGTGGAATCGTCGGTGATGCTCATAGGCAAAGAGTACACCGGGCGATGTAGCGGTTTTCCCCTAGAAGTTCTTCTGCTTGTACTCCGACGCCTTCTTGATCACTCGCTTCTCGTAGTCGCACTTACGTGAGTCCGTACCGGTGTTGTAGAAGCAGAGCGCCTTGCGCGTGCCGCGCGATTCGAGCTCTCCATCGGCCCCGGCTGCGCGCAGGAAGGAGCCCGCCGCCATCGCGGCGTCGAACAGGTCGTGGATACAGGGCTCACGCCCGTCGCAGCGCTTGAGGTCCTTGGAGGCGAACGGGTAGTCCTTCGGCCGCTTGCCTTTCTTGTAGGACCGCTTGTGTGAGCCCCAGGCGCTGTCGCCGAAGCCGTAGGGACCCTTGTAAAGCCCCTTCTTAGCGCCTTTGCCGTAGGTGTGCTCGGTGAAGTGGATCGCCGCGATAATCCGCCCGTCGACCCCGAACGCCTTCTGGACCGCGCCATAGACGTCGTACATCCGCTTGTCGGGGATGTCATCGCCCGCGTGGGCGGAGCCGGCCGGCATGAGTGCCAGGGCCAGGGCTAGCGTGAAAACGGAGCGCCGCAGAACCACTGTTGATAGCAGGCCGTGTAGTGAAAGGCGCCGGTCGGAGTACTATTCGGCACCCCGCTGAGCGCCCTGGCGCCGGGTGGGGAGGCACACCCTTGGCCGGAGAACTCGACGCCAACAAGTCCGCCGTCTCGCAGATCGCCGACCGCGTCGGACCGCTGATGGCACTCCCGCTGCTGCCTGCCCGGATGCTCGTCGGGACGGTGCGCGAGCTGCGCGCCGCGATCGCCGGCATCGGCGCGCTAGGAGAGGTCGTCGTCCACCTCGACTCGCTCCAGGACAACGTGCTGACGCTCAACCGCGAGGTCACCCGGATGCGCCAGTCCGTCGAGGGCATCGGTGGCGAGGTCGTCCACCTGCGCGAGACCGTCGAGCCGATCGACAACATCGACGCCCGGATGGCCGAGATGAGCGACGGCGTCACCCTCTTGAGCAACGAAATGCAGAAGCTCGAGCCCCACCTGGTTGGTCTGACCGACGTCGTGCACCCCTTGCGCCGCCTCAGCGCTCGCAGGGCTCGCAACGCCCCGGGCGTGCTCGATTCCGACGGCGAAGTGGCCGCCGAGAGTTGACGGACCGCCCGCCCGAACAGCCGACCCGCGGTGAGCGGGCGCGCGACCGCGCGGTGAGGATCGACAGCTCGCCGCGATTGGTCGAGGCGATCGAGCGGCTCAGGCGTCGCTTGCCGGGCGATGACCGGCTCGGGGATGACCTATCGACCGCCGGCCGCGACCCGGTTGCGTTCGCGGGTCGCGAACTGACGGCGCTCGAGCCAGATCGGCCGAGCGCGGTCCAGGGGCTTGGGCTCGGTGCGCTGCAGTTGTGGCAGGCTCTATCGGAGAAGTCGGGCCGCGGCCACGGCGACCGCCCGGTCGCGATCCTGTTCACCGACCTCGTCGACTTCTCGAAGTGGGCCCTCGAAGCGGGCGACGAGCTGGCCGTCCAGCTGCTGCGTGAGGTCGGCACGGTCCTGAGCGACGAGATCGGCGACCACCACGGCGAGATCGTCAAGCGACTCGGCGACGGGCTGATGGCCGTCTTCGACGAGCCCCAGGACGCCGTCGAGGCCGCCCTCGACGGCGTCGCTGGTCTTGCAGCTATCGAGATCGACGGCCACACCCCGAGAATGCGTGCCGGGATCCACTTCGGCACCCCCAGGCGGCTCGGCGGCGATTACCTCGGCGTCGACGTCAA
>JACCVG010000183.1 GCA_013698335.1 Thermoleophilaceae bacterium | reverse complement strand
ATCCTGAAGAGATTCAAAAAGGCGATGGCCGAGGCCGGTCTGCGAGATGCTCGTTTCCACGACCTTCGCCACACCTTCGGTACCCGTATGGCCGCAGTCGGCGCCCCGCTGAGATTCATCCAGGAGTGGATGGGCCACCGCGATTACCAGACGACCAGCATCTACGCCGACTACGCGCCGGATCCCTCACGGGGAGCGGACTTCGCTGCCCGAGCGTTCGCTCGGCGTCCCGAAGAGCGTCACGGTCTCGAAAACCGTTGACGGGCTTAGGTTCGTCCGAGGGTTCGAATCCCTCCCCCTCCGTTGAAGTTGCCGTGTGCAGGGACTTTGCCTCGGTGTCTCCGCGGGTGTTCCACAATCGCGCATGGGCAGACTCGCGAAATGGGCCGTTGCGGGCGATTCGGACCATCGCGCGACTATCGCGCGGCGGGGATCTCGGGCATCAGGGGCAAAGGCGGAATCGAGGCCGAGCCGAGGTCCGACGGGCGTCGCGGGAGCCCGGCCACCTAGCCCGGCGACGCCTCGACCAGGATCCCAGTCTTGGGGCCTACTTCGTGGTTGACCTCTTCGACGGGGCGGGCGTAGACAGGAACGGGCTGCCCGCGACCAGAGCGTCGATATTGCTGCACCTGGCGTGGACGACGCGGTCGTCCGCGCGGCCGCGCCGGCGGTCGACTGACTTAGTCGCCGGGGGTCCCTCGCCCAGATAAACTCCGATCCGTGAGCGTCAAAGCGAGTCCCGATCCAGCAATCGAACGGGATCGGTTGGCAGCCGTTCGTCGCTACGACATTCTCGATACTCCACCCGACGGAGCGTTTGACAGGATCACAGCGCTCGCCGCCGACTACTTCGCGGTTCCCGTCTCGATCGTGAGCATCGTCGACGAAGACCGAGTTTGGTTCAAGTCGCGCCACGGTCTGCCGGACGCTGAGCAAACCGCGAGGGACCCGGGACTGTGCGCATCGGCGATCCTCCAGGATGAGCCCTGGGTCCTCAAGAACGCGGCGATCGATCCACGGTCACTCGCGAATCCACTTGTCGCCGGTGAGATGGGGATGCGCTTTTATGCCGGCGCGCCGCTTCGCACCCGGGATGGCTTTCGGCTAGGAACGCTCTGCATCCTCGACCGAGAACCGCGCGAGTTCGAGCCCGCCCAGGTGGCTCGGCTCGAGGACATGGCGATGATCGTTATGGATGAACTGGAGTTGCGCCTCTCGGCAACGAGGGCGCTCGAGGTCGAGCATGAGCGCCGCCTGGAATCAGAAGGGTTAGCGGAGACCCTTCGTCGTAGTCTCCTTCCAAGGCGGCTACCCGCCATCCCCGGCGCTCAGCTGGCGGCGATTCTGCGCCCGGCATCACAGGCGGAGGTGGGCGGTGACTTCTACGATTGCTTCGAGCTGGGGAGCAAGCGATGGGGATTGGTGATCGGAGACGTCACCGGTAAGGGCCCGGAGGCGGCGGCGGTTACGGCGATGGTCAGGCATTCCACCCGTACGGCCGCGATCGATGGAAAGGACCCGGCGGAGATTCTCGCGACGGCCAATCGCGTCCTGCTGCTCGCAGGAGATGAGAACGACCACCGCTTCGCCACGATGATCTTCGTCGAGATCCGCCAGACGGATCGGTCGTTTTCCGTGCGACTGGCCTGCGCAGGCCACCCGCCGATGCTGCTCGCACGGCGATCGCAGATCATCGAGGCGTTGACTACGGCCGGACCGGGCATCGGCATGTTCGACGGCGCGGAGTTTGAGGCTCGCACGATCGAGCTCGAGTTGGGCGACACGCTCTTCTTGCATACCGACGGGCTGACCGATGCTCGCTCGGAAGGGGGTTTTATGAATCCGCAGAATGCCGTGTCGCTGATGTCTGACCACCCCGATGCATCCGCCACAGAAATCGTCGAGGCGGTCAGGGTGTTCGCTGCTCGTGAAGGCGCGCTTGACGATGTCGCGGCCATTGTTTTCAAGGTTTGGGGATGAGCCGATCGGGACCAGTCGACCGCGACGGGGGCCGACGGTCGCCTTCGCCGCCCCCCGAAGAGCCACCAGCCCCCGATGACCCGCCGGCCGAGTAGGCCCTTTTCCATTGTGACTTTCTCGGGCGGCCGGATCGTCAGTTGACGGGTGTTCCGAGAGCAAGCCGGTGCCCTCGAAGCTGGACCTGTCGGACTCAGGCAGCTAAGCGCATTCGCTCGACGATCCGAGCGTCACTCCCAGCGACGAATCGGGCCGCCGATTCGATACTTGAGCGACCCAGTCGTGGAGCGGACTCTCAAGGCCCTTCCGTGACCGCGGATCGGCCGAGACGGCCCGGGGTCTTCCCGGATCTACTTGTGGCTACGGACTACGGCACGGGCAACGGCGGCCCTGCGCCGGGGGCGGCACGCAACGGCGAGACGGTCGTGTTGATGTCGGGCGGTCGAGCCGTGTCGCGAGTCAGCGCGCGGCGCCGCAGAGCATCGGGCCTCGATGTGCTGGTGGCGCCCGTTCTGTTCTGAGGTGCGGCCCGTGTGACAAGTTCCCCGCTGCGGGTGATCCGCATGTGGGAGGTTCTCCTCTACACCCCGGACCGAGGAGGAACCAGATGGAGTCGGTGACCCGCGAAGACGTGCCGATGGCGATCGAAGGCGACGGAGTCGAGTTCAGGACAAAGGAGGTCGGGCAGATGTCGGTTGCCTGGGTGCGGCTGTCGGCCGGGGTGGACCTGCGTCCCGCCCTGACCGGGTTGCCCGGCGACCTGTGCCAGTGTCCGCACTGGGGCTACATGCTCAGCGGCAAGCTGAGGATGCACACGGGTGATGGGGCCGAGGACTACGAGGCCGGCGAGGCGTTCTACTGGGCTCCCGGCCACGGGCCAGAGGCAATCGAGGACTGCGAGTACATCGACTTCTCACCGACCGCCGAGATCAAGGCCGTGATCGACCACATCAAGGGCTAGGCGATCCCGGCGACGGCCCTCATCGACTAAGCGCTGGGCGGACACCTCACATGGGGCCTTGAACCCGACGGACAGGACAAATGGCCGGACAGCCAACGATGCCGCCGCATCGAGAAGCGTTTCGGGATGCGCGGATCGCCTTACGTCAAAGGTGATTGTCGGGCCACGGCATCCGATCCCGTTTCTATGTACGGGCCCGGATCGAAGATCCGGGAACTAGTCTGATCCGCTCTACGATCCGAGCGTCACTCCTAGCGACGAATCCCGCCCTGTATACGTCATACTCGTGACCCAGTCCCAGAGCCCCGAGGCTTCCTCGGCGCTGACTTCAGCGCGAATGCATCGCGACCGAGGGAGTGGACTCGTGGTCACGAAATACCGCCGGTGGGCTGTGGAAGGGCTCCCCTCCGTAGGCGCGATACTCCTAGCACGATGAGCCAGGAGAACGTGGAGATCGTGCGGAGCCAGGTTGGGCGCTTCAAGGCCAGCGGCGAGCTCTCGCCGGAGACGACGTAAGCCCGAGCGCGGAGCGCATCGGCTCCAGGTAGACGAGTGATCAGCCGAGGTGCGCGGAGTCGGCGGCCGGCGCTGCGATCCGATTCGGCAGATCGTCGCCGTGGTAGGGCTCGTGCTGCCAGGCGTGGCGGCCGAGCGCCTTCATCGCGAGGTACTTGCCGCGCCCGTGCGCATTGCACAGGTGCCAGACCAGATGGGTGCTGAGCGGCAGCGAGGTCATCCAGAAGGTCTCGGGAAGCGGGTCGAGCGGCTCGGGCTCGCGCCAGTTGACCTCCGCGCAGATGTAGCCCTCGCCGTCCTCGTAGGCGAGCCGCTCGAGAATGTTCCCGAGCTCGTCGGTGATGATCGTCTCGCCGACCATGATCGTAGGCCAGGGGATCGGCGCCGCCATCGGCGTCTCGAACACGATGTCGCCGACGTGCGAGGGGTGGACAGCGGGGCAGCCGATCGCCCGGGCGATCCGGGTCGGCGTCTCGCGCGCGAGCTGGAGCATCGTCGTGTGCTCGCGCTTCCAGAGGTAGGGCCGCGTCAACGCCCACTTCGGATAGGACGGGAAGCACATCCCGCCCGCCAGCAGCTTCACGCGGCCGCGCAGACGGGCGGCGGTCCGGGTGCGCGCCCATTCGAACCCGTTCGCGCAACCGATCACGTCGCCCGAGGACAGCTCGATCGCGCCCGGGTCCTCGCCCTTGCCGTAGTAGTTGTTCTCCCACATCGTCGGCTGGTCCTTGTCGTGCAGGTGCGTCGTGCCGTCGGGCTCGCAGATGAAGTAGGTGTTGCGGGCATCGGTGCCTCGCACGACCAGGGCGCCGCCGCCGACGATGCACCCGTGCTCGCGTGCGAGCCGCCGGTAGAGCGCCAGCGGCGCGCCGTCGACCGGGCCGTGGCAGCTCCGCATCGCGCGGTGGCAGACGTTGGGGGTCGTCGAGACCTCGGGCATGAAAATCATGTCCGGCGAGTGCTCGCGCGCGGCCTGACCGACGATGTCCTCGATGTGGCGGAGGTTGTCGTCGATCGCGGCGAGTCGGACCGCTAGCTGGATTGCCACGACCTTGCGCGTATCGGCCATCAGCCGGCCACCGCCTCGATCGACTGCTCGAGAGCATCGGCGTCGGCCGTCACCTCGGGCCGGCTGACCTCGGCCGGGGCGGCGCTCGGCCAGTCGTAGTCCGGCCACTCGCTGCGCAGGCGGCGCTCGGAACGGAACGGCTGGGTCAGGTCCTCGCGCCAGATGGCGATGTCGGTCCGCAGTGTGTCCAGGACTTCGGCGGCGAGGGCGCGCCGGTCGGTCTCGCTGCGAAGCGCCGCGCCGAGTGCGAACCGCGTCCCGACGAGCGGGTTCATGATCCGGTGCGGCGCGCGGCGGCGGTCGAACATCTCGGCCATCGCCGGCTCGCCGGTCAATCCCCAGCTACGCAGCGCGTGCCGGACGAGATCGCTGGGCTCGACTGCCCGCGACTCGCGGTTTCCCCAGTGATAAGACGCGAGGCACTCGCGATCGCGCCTGCGCTCCGCCTCGATCAGTGTCGTGTCGAGGCGGACGGGGTCGTCGAGGGCCGTGGCGGCGCCTTCGCCGAGCAGGCGGCCGAATCGCAGGGCATCGCGCATACCCTGGCCGATTACGGGGTCCTTGAAGTGGCCGGCATCGCCCGTCAGCGCCCAGCCCGGCCCGCTCGAGCGGCGGAAGAAGGCGCTGACCGAACCGGTCGACCGGAGCTTGGTGTGGTTGGTCGCGCCGGCGACCCGCGCGGCGGCGATCGGGTTCTCGGCGAGCATCTTGTCCCACATGCCCATCGGGTCGCGACGGAAGTCGGGGATCTCCTCGGCCGGCCCCATGAAGAGCGCCAGCATCCGATCCCCGGGGCAGGGGAAGACGAGCGTGTGCGTGCGACCCGCCCGGTGCTGGGCCATACGGTTCTGCCCGGGCCGGCCGACCTGCGGGTCGTCGCAGTAGAAGAACGCCAGGCCGCGCCCGTTGCGCGAGCCCCGGTAGGGGCGGTCGGCCCCGACGCGATACGCCGTCATCGAGCGGCGGCCGTCGGCGCCGACCACAAGGCCGCAGTCGACCTCGTACTCGCGCGACCCGTCCTTCAGCCTCACCCCGCTCGCGCGCCCGTCGCGCCAGAGCACGTCGACGAGCGACGTCCGCTCGCGTACCTCAGCTCCGGCCTCCCGGGCGGTCTCGACGAGCGCCTGGTCGAACTCCTCGCGCGGGTTGCAGAGCGCATAGTCGATTCCGTCGACCGGGATCCACCGTGCGATCGTCGCGATCGAGCCGACCGAGACCATCGCCTCGCGGCACTCCGGAGGGCCTGCGCGCTTGATCCGCTCGAGCGCGCCGAGCGCCTGCATCTCGGCGACGGCGGACGGGAAGTTGGCGTGGGTGGAGAGCGTGTCGGAGGGAAACGCCGAACGATCGACGGCCAGCACCGTGCGCCCCGCCCGAGCCGCCGCGATCGCCACCGCGGACCCGGCGCAGCGTGCGCCGATCACCACCAGGTCGAATCGCTCCCTTGCGGCCATCGGTCAAACCTAGTCGCGCGTATGTGCTGCGGCTATCCCGCAAAGGGGGGCAATCGAGCCCTCGACCGGTGCAACATGCTGGAAACGGCGACCGAATGGTGGTTGGATCGGCCGATGGAACCGACCGCCGCGCCACTGCGGCCGATCGTAGCGGCCGCGGACTCCCCGCTTCCCCCCCCGCGCGAGGGCGACAACCTGCTCAACGGCGATCGGGCGCTTGTCGAAGCGCTGGCCCGCGAGGGCGCGGGCGCGTTCACAGCCGACGTCTCGGCGCTCGGGCAGACACTCGCCGAGCGGGATTGGATTGCCCGCGGCTTCGCGGCCAATGACAACCCGCCCCAACAGATCGCCTACGACCGTGGCGGCCGCCGGATCGACGCGATCGACTTCCATCCCGCCTGGCACGAGCTGCTCGGGCTTGCCGTGGAACACGGCGTCGCCGGGGCCCCGTGGGCAGACGATCGGCGCGGCGCCCACGTCGCGCGGGCGGCGAAGTTCATCCTCATCGCGCAGGTCGAGGCGGGGATCACATGCCCGCTGGCGATGACCTACTCATGCGTTCCCGCGCTGCGGCTCGACGGCGACGTGGCGAGCGCGTGGGAGCCGCTCGTCAGCTCGGGCGAATACGACCCGAGCGAGGTCGCCGCGTCCCACAAGCGCGGCGCCCTGATCGGGATGGCTCTGACCGAGCGGAGCGGGGGCTCCGACGTCGCGACCTCGACGACGATCGCAGAGGCCGTCTCCGGCGGAGAGCCGGGCGAGATGATCGTCGACGGCGCGAAGTGGTTCGTCTCGGCGGTCCAATCCGACGCGTTCTTCGTGCTCGCCCAGACCGCCGACGGCATCTCCTGCGTGCTCGTCCCCCGGCTCGATGAGGACGGACGGCCGAACGGCTTCCGAATCGACCGACTGAAGTCGAAGCTCGGCAACCGCTCGAATCCGACCGCGGAGGTGGTCCTGACCGGAGCCCGCGGCCAGCTCGTCGGCGAGCAGGGCCGCGGCGTGCGCGCGATCATGGCGATGATCGGCGGCACCCGGCACGACTGCGTGCTCGGGTCGACCGCCGTGATGCGACTCGGCACCGCGGAGGCGATCCATTGGTCGGCGCATCGCAGAGCCTTCGGCGCGCGGCTCCTCGACCAGCCCGCGATG
>JACCVG010000154.1 GCA_013698335.1 Thermoleophilaceae bacterium | reverse complement strand
GCCCGGGGAGATCTCGGTGAGCGTCGGCAGCAGTCCATCTCGGACGCGTGCGCGCGCGAAGGCTGGGTCCTGGTTGGAGCGGTCTTCGCGCCAGGCGAGCGAGCGGGCGCGGCAGTATTCCCGTGTCTGCTCGCGGGTGTGCCCCAGCAGCGGGCGGACCAGCCGGCCCCGGCGCGGCGCGATGCCGGCGAGCGCGCGCGAGCCGGGCGAGCTGGCCAGTCGGTAGAGGATCGTCTCGGCCTCGTCGGAGCGAGTGTGGCCCGTCGCGTAGTCGCCGACGGCGAGACGCTCGGCGTGCCCATACCGAAGGTCGCGGGCGCCCGCCTGGAGATTTCCGGTCGCGCTCGGATCGAGGGCGGCCCGCTCGACCCTCAGCGCCACCCCGAGCTGGTCGCAGAGCTCGCGGCAGTGCTGCTCGTCCCGCTCGGACTCCTCCCCGCGCAACCCGTAGTTGACGTGCAGCACGCTCAGCTCGACCCCCACCTCGCTTGCCACGGAGAGCAGACAAACGGAATCCGCCCCGCCCGAGAGCAAGACCAACAGCGGCCGCCCGGGTCCGATCAACCCGGCTTCGCGCACCTCTGCGAGGAGGTCGCCGGATGCCATCTCAGTCGCGCTGGAGGGCGCGGCGCAGCGCCGTCGGCGTGTCGAACCCCTTCATCTTCACCTCGCCGATCTCCTCGAACGTGAGGTGGCCACTGCGGCCGATCGCGTCCGAAACCGCGTCCGTGACGAGCACTTCGCGCCCTCGCGAGCGCGCGACGACCCGCGAGGCGAGGTTGACATCGCGCCCGTAGTAGTCCCCGTCGCGATAGAGCGCGACGCCGGTGTGGATGCCGATGCGAGCCGTCGGGCGCTCGGTCCAGAGCCGCTGAAAGCCGACCGCCCAGTCGGTCAGGGCGGCGGGGTCGGAGCCGACGATCATCACCTCGTCGCCGATCGTCTTGATGATCCGCGCGTCGTCGGGCAGCGTCTCGGTGACCGCCTCGACGAACCGCTCGACGAACGAAAGAGCCTCCGCTTCCCCTTCCTCCTCGGTGAATCGCGTGTAGCCGGCGAGGTCGGCGAAGGCGATCGCCACGCGGATCCGGCCGAGCTCGGCCTCGCTGCCGACCTCGTCGAGGTCGGACTCCATGTGGCCGACCATGTCCTGCTCGACGAAATGCTGCAGGAACCGCTGGTGGACGTAGTCCATGATCGGCGAGGCGAGCGGCAGCAGGTCGCGGGCGAGGTGTTCCATCTCCTCGGCGATCTGCAGACCGGGAATGCCCTGGCGCATCAGCGGCTCGTGGACGTACAGGTGGAACAGTCGGACCTCGGCGTCGGCGATCTGAGCGAGCGCCTGGCCGTAGACGCGCGTCAACTGGAGGAATGCGACGAGCGGAAAGCCCGATTCGAGGACGACCGAGAGGTAGCGCAGGGCCTGCACGTCCTCTTTGGTCATCCGCTCGAGCTCCTCGGCCGGCAGCCCGATCGAGAGCCAGATCCGCTCGACCAGCATCGCCTCGAGCCCGATCTCCTCGGCAACCTTCTTCAGCGGCGTGCGCTCGGCGTCGACCGGGAAGAGGTCCTCGATGTAGCCGTAGGCGAGCCGGCCCTGGGCCGCAGCAATGCGGATCTGCTTGAGCGAGTGCCCGCGCTCGCGCAGCCGCGCCGCGATCCGCGCGTGCGAGACGGCGGCCGGCGTCCAACCCGTGCGACCGACCTTCGGGATGACGCCAGAGTCCGACCAGCGCTTCAGCGTGGCCGCCGTGATCCCGACCCGCTCGGCGGCCTCCTTCAGGCTCAGCGCATCGTCGGCCACGCGGCCAAGATAGACGATCCGGAGCCGGCCCCAGACGGGGATATAGACTCGCCGCGTCAACCGAGCTGGAAGAGGGAGAGAGCGGTGAACTACTTCGTCACGGGCGCTACCGGCTTCATCGGCCGCCATCTGGTCGAGGAGCTGCTGAAGCGCGACGGGGCGAGGATCCACTGCCTCGTGCGCGAAGGCTCACGAGGCCGTCTCGACGCGCTGTCCCAGCGGCTCGGGGCCGGTGGGGCAATCGTCCCCGTCATCGGCGACCTAGCCAAGCCAGGCCTCGGCGTCGCAGGGTTCGACGAGCCGATCGAGCACCTCTTCCACCTCGCCGCCGTCTACGACATGGAGGCGACCGAGGAAGAGTCGGTCGCGGCCAACGTCGAGGGCACCACGCACGTGATCGAGTTCTCGAACGCCCATTCGGTCGGGCGCTTCCATCACACGAGCTCGATCGCAGTGGCGGGCGATTACCGTGGCACCTTCCAGGAGGAGATGTTCGACGAGGCTCAGAAGCTGCCGCATCACTACCACCGGACCAAGTACGAGTCCGAGAAGCTCGCGCGCGACGGGGTCAAGGCGAAGCTGCTCGTCTTCCGACCGGGGATCGTCCTTGGCCACTCGGAGACCGGCGAGATGGACAAGATCGACGGCCCGTACTACTTCTTCAAGCTGCTCCAGAAGCTGCGCGACGCGATGCCTCAGTGGGTTCCGCTGGCCGGACCGGAGGGCGGGCAGACCAACATGATCCCGGTCGATTTCGTCGCCAAGGCGATGGACCACATCGCCCACCTCGCCGATTCGGATCTGCCCGGTGACACCTTCCACCTCGTCGATCCGGAGCCGATGACGGTCGGCGCCTCGCTGAACGAGTTCGCCAAGGCGGCGCACGCGCCACAGTTCGCGATCCGGATCGATTCGAACCTGACCAACGTCGTGCCGAAGGGCGTTCGCAACGGCCTGCTGGCGATCCCGACGGTCAAGAACATCCGCAAGCAGACCTTGCGCGACCTGGGGATTCCGCCCCAGGCGCTCGAAAACCGCGACTTCCGCTGCACTTTCGACGCACGCGACGCACAGAAGGCGCTGTCGGGCACGGGTATCGCCGTACCACCGCTCTCGACCTACGCCGGCCTGCTGTGGGACTACTGGGAGCGCAACCTCGACCCCGATCTGTTCCGCGACCGCAGCCTCGCGAGCCGCGTCAAGGACAAGCGGGTACTGATTACCGGCTCCTCGAGCGGGATCGGACTCGACATCGCGCTCAAGGTCGGCGAGGCCGGGGGCAAGGTGCTGCTCGTCGCGCGCACGCGCGAGAAGCTCGAGGACGTCGCGCGACAGATCGAGGAACGCGGCGGGATCGCCCACGTCCACCCCGCCGACCTCTCCGACCTCGACGACATCGAGCGGATGGCGAGCGAGGTGATCGCCGAGCACGGCGGGGTCGACATCCTGATTAACAACGCCGGCCGGTCGATCCGCCGCTCGGTCGCCCGCTCCTACGACCGCTTCCACGACTACGAGCGGACGATGCGGCTCAACTACTTCGGCGCGCTCAAGCTGATCATGGCGGTGCTGCCGGGGATGACCGAGCGCCGTAGCGGCCACATCATCAACGTGTCCTCGATCGGGGTCCAGACGAATACCCCGCGCTTCAGCGCCTACGTCGCATCGAAATCCGCACTCGATGCGTTCTCGCGCTGCGCGGCGCCCGAGGTGATCGGGTCGAATGTTCATTTCACGACGGTCTACATGCCGCTCGTGCGAACCCCGATGATCGCCCCGACGAGCATGTACGACGCCTTCCCGACGCTCTCGCCGGACGAGGCCGGAACGATGCTCTGTGACGCGATCATCGACCGCTCCAAGCGCAAGGCGACGCGGCTGGGAACGGCCGGCGAGGTGCTCTACGCGCTATCGCCGCAGACGATGGACGCGGTGCTCAACACCGCGTTCAACCTGTTCCCCGACTCGAAGGCGGCCAAGGGCGAGCTCGGGTCGCGGGAGAAGGAGGAGGAGGCGATGTCGACCGAGGCCGTCGCAATGGCCTACCTCATGAAGGGCGTTCATTTTTGACGAGGCCTTAGGAGCGAGTACGACGGTGGAAGAGGCCGCGACGCGTGCTCTGCACGCGAGCGACCGAATGACTCCGCCAGACGACGCTCCTCAGTCCTCGATGAGGTGGGGGTACTTGGCTTCGCACAGTTCGCGATAGCGGGCGAAGACGGGCTTGGTGATCGGGAGGATCGTGAGCGCCTCCTTGACGTTCCCCGAGGTCTTGATCCGGCGCCGCGCGATCGCCATCGCCACGTTCTCACGACCCTGGAAGTAACGGTTGGCGACGTCGGAGTCCATCTTCATCTCGACCTCGACGGGGAGGTCGTCGTCCTCCGACCAGGACCAGCGCAAGTTCTCGCCACCCTCGCCGTCGGAGGGACCGATCGTCGCGACCATGTCGAGGTCGGGGAACTCGAACCGCTGAGGGGTATCGGCCTCCCGCAGCCGGGGACCAATCTCGGGATCGGTGCTCATCATCGTGAACACCTGATCCATCACCTCCCGGAACTCCGCCGGCGACTTGAAACTCACCAGTCGAACCCTAACCGGTCCGCCGCTACACGAACGCTGCCCCACGCTCGACGAGGTTCTCGTAGAGCTTCTGCTGGATCGTCTCCTGAACGCGCTCGGAGAGCTCCAGCACGAGCCGCTGATCGTTCGCGCGGTCGGCTCCGTAGTGCGCGGTCGGGATCGCCTCGCAGAACTCGATCCGCCACTTCGAGGGCAGCGGCATCGCGCCGAGCGGCCCGAGCCACGGGAAGAGCGGAGTCAGCGGAAAGTAGGGCGCGCCGCTGAGGCGTGCGAGCAGGCGGTTCTCGCCGAGCTTCGGATAGATCTCCTCGCTGCCGACGACGGCGACCGGGACCAGCGGCGCGCCGGTCGCGATCGCGAGCTCGACGTAGCCCCCGCGACCGAAGCGCTGAAGCCTGTAGCGCTGGGAGTAGTCCTTGCCGGCTCCCTTGACGCCTTCGGGAAAGACCGCGACCAGCTGGTCCTCCTCGAGCAGATGACGGGCGTTGTGCTGAGAGGCCGGGACCCCTCCCAGCTTGCGCAACAGCACGGAGGCGTAGGGCAGCTCGAACGCCCAGTTGAGCACGAGGAAGCGGGGGTAGCGCGGCAGCGGGTGGTTGCGCAGCAGCGCGACCCCGATCATCGTCGCGTCCCACGGCACGACCCCCGCGTGGTTGGCGACGAGCAGCGCGCGCCCGTGGCCGGGCACGTTGTTCACTCCCTTCGCGCGAGTGCGCCACCAGCGGTCGTACATGAACTCGAAGAACGGGAAGGCGGCCTCGGTGAACTCCTCGTCGAAGCCCCATTCGTCCTCTTCGTAGTCGCCCCCGAGCCGCTCGACCGCGCGCTCGACCTTCGCTCGCGAGGCGCGCGGAAGCCCCGCCGCGGCGCTACTCAGCGCGACCGGCAGCTCGACCCCGGACTCGAGCGCGCCCCGAAGGCGGCGCATGAACGCGATCGCGGCCGTCAAAGGGAGATCCTGGGCTCTCGTTTGCCGCGGGGGTCTCATGCCGCGGTCTCGTGCATCGGGGCCAGCTCGCCGCGGACCATCGCGAGGTACTCGACCAGCGCGCTCGTCGTCGTGTAGCGGGGTCGATAGCCGACCTCCTCGGTCAAACGGCGCAGGTCGACCGCCCGCCCGTAGCGCAACAGGCGACGGAAGTCATCGGAGAGGGATTCGAGCCCGACCCGCCGACCCGCGTCAACGACGCTCCCGAAGAGCCCTGACGGCAGCGGGAGGCTCGGCTTGCGCGCGAGGCGGACCATCCGTGTCAGGCCGATCGTCCCTGCGCTCGCGACGTTGACGGCACCGCGGACCGGGTTCTTGACCGCCGCCACGAGCGCCTCCAGGCCGTCGTGCTGGTGGACGAACTGAAGCCGAGGATCGAAGCCAAGGAAGGTCGGCAGCACCGGCATCGCCAGGTAGCGGGTCACCTGCGTGTTCAACACGGTCCCGATCGCCGGCTGGTACCGGAGCATCGTGCAGATGACATCGGGGCGTCGGCGGGCGTAGTTCTCGAAGTAGGCCTCGATCTCGGACACGTCGCGCTGGAACCTCGTCCGGCTCGCGTAGAGGCGGGCCATCTCCTCCGTGAAGAACTGGGGCGCCGAGGGCTCGGCGCCATAGATGCCCGCCGAGCCCCGCACGACGATCGCCTTGATCGTGTCTGCGTGCTCGCAGGCGGTCAGCAGCTGCAGAGTCCCGATGACGTTGATGTCGTGGGCGGCCTGGGGGCTCATTCCTTGGCGCGGCCGGCGCAGGATGTTGTTGTGGATCACCATGTCGACCCGGGTCTCAGGCAGGATCGACAGCATCTCCGGCTCGCGGATGTCGGCCTGGATGAACTCCATCCGCTTGAGGGGCGCGGTCGGAGGAACCGAATCGATGCCGATCAGGTGCTCGATCTCGGGATCCTGCTCGAGCCGCAGCGCCGCCTGGGCGCCGAGATGTGTCGAGACGCCCGTGATCAGTACCCGACGGCCGGCCACCCTGCGCCTCAGCTGCTCTGGCCGGAGATGCTGCGCTCGATCGCCTCGAGGCGATCGCCGATCGCCCGCAATTCGTCGCGCAGATCGCGAAGGTCCTCCTGCGTAGCCGGACGAGCGTCGCCGATCGCCCCGAGGACCCGCTCGCGCACGGAATCCGCGCCCCGCTCGGCCTCGCGCACGCGCTCACGGACCGCCCCAGCGCTCGCTTCAGCGCCGCGGACCACCTCGTCGACGGCCTCTTGGGCGCGCTCGCGTGTTATCTGGGCCGATCCGACGGTCGCCTGGATCGTCCGCTCCACCGCGTCGCGCATGGCGTCAGGGATCTCGCGTGCGGTCGACTTTCGCTTGGCCATCGCTCGCAGTGTTCCACACGCGCGAGGCGCCATCTATCGTCCCCGCGGTGCGCGCCCCGGCTTACCTGAAGCCCGCCACCACCCTGGCGGAGCGGGTGCTGCTCCCCGACGACCCGCACCGCGCGCTGGCGATCGCGCAGGCAGTGCTCGAAGGGCCGCTGATGTTCAACCACCACTTCGGGCTGTGGGGCTACACCGGGACCGCCGCCGACGGCGCCCCGCTGACGGTCCAATCGAGTGGCATCGGCGGCGCGAGCGCAGCGATCGTCGTCGGCGAGCTGGTCGGCCTCGGCGCGCGTAGGTTCGTGCGGATTGGTCGCTGCCACGCCCTGGTGGACACGGTTTCCGAGGGAGACGACCTGGCGGTCGTCGACGCGCTCGATCAGACCTGCGCGCGAACACCCGCAGACGTGGCCCTCAACGACAACCTCTTGCGCGCCGGCATCGGGAAACGAGCGACGGTCGTCTCGACCGACCGCTTCTACGAAACGCGCGGCGACGTGATCGACGGCTGGCGCGCTGCGGGCGCCCACGCGGTCGACCTGGAGTCCGAAGCGGTACTCCGCGCGGCCGGTCCGGGCGCGGCGGCGTGCTTGCTCAGGATCGCCGGGCGATTCCCGATCGACGGTGATCGGCCCCGCCTGAGCGCCGAGGAGACCGACGAGATCGCGCTCGCCCAAGCGAGGATCGCCCTCGTGGCGCTCGCCTAAGCGTCGGTGACGGTCAGCCGACCCTGCGCCCGTGGCGGGGGGTCGGCATCCGGGGCGATCTCGGAGCGCAGCGCGGCGATGTCGGCGCCGATTTCGGTAATCCGTTGTGCGACCGCCTCCGAGGTGTCCCCGGAAGTCGCACCGAGACGCTCCTCGACCCGATCGAGCGAATCCTCGATGCCTTCGAGCCGCTGGGACACCGACCGCAGGCGACGAGTGAGCCGTTCGACGTCGGCCGCGGATGGGATGCCCAAGACGCCCATCGCGGCCTCTTGGGCGGCCACCGCCCGCTCCCGTGCGTCAAGCGCCTTGGCGACGGCCGCGCTCACGACGGGGTTTGCCACCAGCTCCCCAGCGATCTTCCCGAGGGCTTCCTCGCCCTGCTTCGAGAGGCGGTCAACCAGTCCGTCGTCGCTCATGGCGGTAAACCTAGCGGAGCACTCCCGGAGAGTGATCCTGACTGATACTCCTAAGGCTTAGGTATAGGTTGAGCCATGGCCCTAGGATGGAGCGGTGGTCCGCGCCTGATTCGAGGCACGACTCCCACCGATCAGCCGTACGACTGGTTCGGGATACAGCTTGCGCCCGCCTCGACGTCGCCGGGTGCACGGTCACCCTGCTCGGAGAGCGGAGCGACCTGCTCCTTTTCCTTAGCCTTGCCGCCACCAGGCACCTTCTGCCCGTCGGTCACGCCTCCGGCGCCGACCCGGACTTCGACTTCGACTCCCGCTCCGGTACTGGCGCGACCGGGACGTCGTCTGTGACGACGACGTCATCGGTCACCGGCACCTCAGCCGAGCGTCCACAGGCGCTCAGCGGGACGACGAGTGCCAGAGCCGCTCCGACTTCGAAGTACGCGAGACGATTGTGCAACATGACCCTCCGTATCGGGACAGAATCGCAACCATGACCACGATCGGCTCGGCGTTGTGGAGAACCCCGTAACCCCCTGATGATCCCGTAGCTCCTCTATACACGCGAGGAGACCCGACGCCCGGTGGCCCGCTAGGCCCGATCGGTGGCAACCAATCCCGTAAAGCCGAACCGTGCGTTGCCGAATCGTCCCGATTGCCGGACCAGGTGCAGGATTCCGCGATCCGATCTGATAGGTTCCGCGCGCGGTCCCGAGCAATATTCAGCACCCGGGGGGAGACAGCCGTCAGCCTATGAACAAGAGGTTCCTTTATAGCGCGCTGGTAGCCGCAATGTCGGCCGTCACTTTCGTCGCCCTGAGCCTCCCCACCCCCGCGGCTGACCTGCAGAAGATCACCGTCGAGCTGGCCAACGGAGACATCGTCGAGGTCGTGCGCGAGGTGACGAAGGGAACGCCGATCGAGGAGCTGCTCCCGAAGGGCGCCGAGGAGACCGACAAGACACCCGACAACGGCGCGCCACCAGTGAAGCCCGGCAAGGGCAAGGGCCTCGAGGGCGAGATCGGCGGGCGCAAGGACGACCGCAAGGATGACCCCTCAAAGGAGCCTGAAGTACCGGTCGAGGCTACGAGCGAGCTGATCGAGGACGTTGAGGAAAAGCGCGAGCAGATCCGCGAGGAGCGCACCGAGATCGATCCCGTCTTCCGCGAGAAGGACGGCTCCCCCTCCACCGGCAACCCAACGCGCGTCGTCACCGGCGCTCCGGGCAAAGCCTTCGACGAACTCCCCTCCCCCGCCAATGCATCGGCGGTGCCCAACTTCATCATCGAGAAGTTCCGCGTGCCCGTGTTCCTGCTGCCGATCTACCAGGCGGCTGGCACCCAGTACGGCATCCGCTGGGAGATCCTGGCCGCGATCAACGAGATCGAGACCGATTACGGCCGCAACCTCTCGGTCTCCTCGGCCAACGCCGTCGGCTGGATGCAATTCCTGCCCTCGACCTGGCGGGCGTACGGAGTCGACGCGAACAAGGATGGAAAGAAGGACCCGTACAACCCGGTCGACGCCATCTTCGCCGCCGCCAACTACCTCGACGCCGCCGGCTACTCCGAGGACGTCCGGCAGGCGATCTTCGCTTACAACCATGCGGACTGGTACGTGGATTCGGTGATGATGCGCGCCAAGCTGATCGCCGGCGTGCCGTCCGACCTGACCGGCTCGCTGACAGGACTGACGGAGGGCCGCTTCCCCGTCTACGCGAAGTCGAGCTACGCCGACGATCTCTCCGAAGCCGAGATCTCGAAGCGGATCAAGGCGGGTGAGTCGGCCTCCAACGTTCAGGCGTCCGATCCCACGCGACGTGAGATCGAGATCTTCTCGAAGGAGGGCGCGCCCGTCATCGCGACCTCCGATGGCGAGATCAAGGAGATCGGGAAGTCGCGCGAACTCGGACGCTTCGTCGTCCTCCAGGACGCTTACGGCAACCAGTACACCTACTCCCGCCTCGGCGAGGTCTCGAAGTACTACCCGGTCCCGAGCAATCAGACCGAGCCCGACGAGAAGGTTCTCAACCCACTTCCGGCGCGCGCACCCAAGCCCGACCTCCCGGCGTCGAAGGGACGCCAGAAGAAGGACGACGTCTCACAGGCCAATGACAGCGTCGGCGGTAGCACGGCTGAGGCTCCGTCCGAGACCAAGCAGCGCCTGTTCGCCAACCCCGCGCGCCCTAATGCCCGCGAGGCCGGCGGCCTCGAGCAGCTGGTCGAGGCCGGGACCGACTCCCCCGAGAGCTTCCAGCAATTCACCCGCTTTGCCGAGCAGGGCTTCGGCCTCAAGGGCAAGGACATGGAACTCGAGAAGCTCGAGCGGGGGGCGAACGTGACGGCCGGCACCCTGCTCGCCAAGGTCGACGGCGACACCCGCGAGGCGGCGAGCCACATCGACTTCGCGATCCGTCCCGCAGGCCGCGGCGCGCCGCGGATCGACCCCAAGCCGATCCTCGACGGCTGGAAGCTGCTCGAGGAGACCGCGATCTACCGAGCCAACGGCGACAACGTCCTGCGCGCGGGCGGCTCGGTCGGACAGGTACTGCTGATGTCCAAGGAACTGCTCGAGAAGCGCGTGCTCAACGACGAGCGAATCGAAATGTACGATTGCGGCCGTCAGGATGTCGCTACCGGCCAGATCGACCGGCGTGTGCTCGCGACGCTCTCCTACCTCTCGGTTTCCGGCCTGCGGCCCACAGTCACCTCGCTGCGCTGCGGCCGGGGCACCATCTACACGAAGAGCGGGTTCGTATCGAACCACGTGAGCGGCAACGCCGTCGACATCGCTCGCATCAACGGGATCCCGATCCTCGGCAACCAGGACAAGGGCGGCGTGACTGACCAGGCCGTGCGCAAGCTGATCCAACTCCAGGGCACGATGGAGCCCGACGAGATCATCTCACTGCTCGACTACGGCGGCAACAGCTTCGCGATGGGTGACCACGCCGACCACATCCACGTGGGCTTCACACCGCAGTTCGGGACCAACCGCAAGCTCGGTAAGCAGGCGCTGGCCGTGCTGAAGCCCGGTCAGTGGGACAACCTCGTAGACCGGCTCGCCGAGATCGATCAGCCCGAGCTCATGGAAGGCCCCAAGAAGTACGTGCTGGAAGCCGACCGGCGAGCCAGCAAAGCGCACCGCGGCGAGTAACCCCGCGCGCGGAGAGAACGGCCGATGACGTCGGATCGGCACTTCGGCTACGCCCAGTTCGAGTTCGGCTTCCTGCTCGGTCCTGACGACGGTCGCTACCTGGTACGGACCGCCGATGGCGCCCCGCAGCTGGTGGTCGTACTGGAGACGCTCGGAGCGCCGCCGCGACACCGGCATAAGGCACGCAGATCCAAGCGCGTGCGATCGATCGAGGTCGAGCCTGTGCCGACGGTGCGGGCGACAATCGTCGGCACGGAACCGTTCAAGGACCAGGCCGCTGCCGGGGCGTGGCTCTCCCGTGTCGGCGGTGACCTCGACGCCGGGCTCGCACTGCTCGCCGCCGCGGCGCGCGACCTCAACCGTGTCGTGCGCGCCCACCGGGCGACAGCCGCGGATCCCTACGCCCAGGAAGTAGCGCCGGCCGGGGCCCTCGTCGCCCGCCTCGGCTACGGCTCCGGGGAGCAGGCCGCGGCAGGCCGCTTCGCCAATGCGCTGAGCGTGCCCACGATGGGTTCAGGCAAGGGACGGGGTCGCGTCGCGCGGCTGTCGCCGCAGGAACGCCTCGCCGCCGCTCTCAATGGCCGCGAGCCCGTGCTCGCGTGTGAGGAGCTGGTGCTCCGCGCGCGGGCCGACCTGGAGATCGGGCAGGCCAGAGAAGCCTCTCTCCAGGCCCGGACTGCCCTCGAATGCATGGTCGCGGAGATCGCCGCCGACCACCCGAAGATCACCGACGAGCTCCTCGGCACTCGCGCTGCGGTCGAGGCCGCGGCAGCCGCAGCGCTGACGGGGGAGCCCGACGAGCAGCAGCGCGCAGCCGTCGGCACGGCGGTCGAGGCGATGGAGCGGGCGCTGCGTCGGTTCCGGGC